>JAIHTM010000264.1 GCA_022713905.1 Collinsella sp. | reverse complement strand
GTAGGGCATCGCGCCGAGCAGCGGCATCGGCAGCGCCATGAGCACGGCCAGGCGAACCGGTGCCGCGTGGCGCGACTTCAGGGCCTCGGCGCGCAGGCCCGCGAGCAGGCCGCCTTTCTCGCCCGTCATGCCGCCACCTCCCCGCGCGCTCGACGCCCCTCCCGGCAGACGCTCATGAAGAGTTCCTCGAGGTCCTGCCCGGGCCGAAGCGCATCCTCGTAGGCGAGGCGCCCCCCGCAGATGATGCCGATGGTGTCCGCCATCTGCTGCACCTCGGAGAGGATGTGGCTCGAGACGATCACCGTCGTGCCCGCCGCCGCGAAGCCGCGGATCTGGTCGCGCAGCTCCTCGATGCCGATGGGGTCGAGGCCGTTGGTGGGCTCGTCGAGCACGAGCAGGCGTGGCCGGGCGATCAGCGCCAGCGCGAGCCCCAGGCGCTGCCGCATGCCCATCGAGAAGCGCCCGGCGCGCTTCTTCCCGGTGTCCGCGAGGTCCACGGCGGCGAGCACCTCATCTATGCGGCTCTCGGGAAGGCCCAGCAGCGTGGTGCGCACGCGCAGGTTCTCGCGCGCGGTGAGGTTGGGGTAGAGCGGCGCCTCCTCGATGAGGCTGCCGATTGCGTAGAGGTCCTCGCGGCGCCAGGCGTGCCCGGCAAAGAGGATCTCCCCGGCCGTCGGCCGCAGCATCCCGCAGATCATCTTGAGCGTTGTCGACTTGCCGGCGCCGTTGGGGCCGAGCAGCCCGTACACCTCGCCCTCGCGGATATGAAGGCTCACGTCGGCCACGGCGTCCTGCGCCTGGTCGCCGCGGCCGAAGCGCTTGGTGAGCCCGCGCGTCTCGAGCATGTAATCCATGGGCTTATCCTTTCTCTTCCGGGCGCGCGGGCCGAGTCGCCGTGCCCGCGCGCCTTACCTTTCGGGTTCACCATCCATGGTGGGGCGCGTTTCTAACGAAGCCGTAACGGCCGTTGGGCTCTTTTGGCGCCAGCCCTTCTCGACCCGCACATCATGATTAATTTGCTTAAGGCAACAACTTTCCCGATCGATGTAATCACCGAATCAAAACGTGTACATCAGCCATCAAAGATGGCGAAAAATGTCATATTTGGAGGCTGATGTACACAAATGCAGAATCCCGCACAACCCAGTAGCATCCTCCATATGTCTGGACTCTCTATGGCTTCGCTGGATAGACATCGCCGGAACGGGTATAGTATCGAAAGATTTGTCGTTAACCAGCGGGGGAGTCCTGTGGGCATCAAAAAGAAGATCAAAAAGGAGCTTATCGGCACTTCCGATTACCCGTCGAATAAGATCTTTACGATCTCCAATTTCATCACCTTTACGCGCCTGGTCCTCACGCTCGTCTTTTTGTACCTGTTTGTGACGGACAACAACCGTGTCGTTGCCATTGTCATCTATGCCATCGCGGCTTCCACCGACTGGATGGACGGCCAGATTGCCCGCATGACCAAAACGGTCTCGTGGCTCGGTAAGGTTATGGATCCCATCTGCGACCGCGCGCTGTTGTTTACCGGCGTGCTGGGTCTGGTAGTCCGCGGTGAGCTTCCCATCTGGGTCTGCGTGCTCATTATCGGCCGCGATATCTACCTGGGCATCGGCACGCTCATCGTGCGCCACTACCACCGGCGCCCCATCGACGTCGTCTTTCCCGGCAAGATTGCCACGGCACTGCTCATGACCGGCTTCTCGCTCATGCTGCTTGGGTTCCCCGTCATCGACGGCTGGCATCTGCTGCCCGCCACGTTCACGGCATTCCCAGGCCTCAACGGCAGCTCGGTGCCCCTCGGCATCTTCTTTGTATACGGCGGCGTCATCTTCTCCATGCTCACCGCTGTCATCTATTCCATTAAGGGAGGGGTGGCCATTAAACAGGCCATCGCGCATCCCGAGGACGAGGACATCGACTTTCTCAACCCCGAAATCGAAGACTGATTCATTGGGGTATGATTACGTACGGTTCATTCTTTGCGGCGTGCCGCGTTAGATAGGGGTTGTCATGGACAACAAGGTTAACAATATGCCTCAGAACGATAAGACTGCGGACGCTACCTGCGTTTTCCGTGTTCCTTCGAGCGATGTCACCGTTCCCGACCTTATGGCCAACGTGCGCATCACCGCTCCGGTTCTGTCCATCGTCAAGGGCCCGCAGACCGGAGCTGCCTTTGAGCTCGAGGACGACGTGACCACCATCGGCCGCGATCCCGCGAACGGCATCTTCCTCAACGACATGACCGTCTCGCGCAGTCACGCACGCATTATTCGTGAGGGCCTGGGCGCCCGTATTGAGGATCTGGGCTCGCTCAACGGCACCTGGGTCGACGGCGCCATCGTCAACGGTGCTCCGCTGCACGACGGCTCTTCCGTTCAGATCGGTACGTTCACGCTCATCTACCACGAGAGCACGCCGGAGCGCATCGAAACCGGTGAGTAGGTAATGGCCGAACGCAACTATCTGAGTATCGGCCAGGTCGTCAATCTACTTCGAGGCGCATACCCCGATCTATCGAACTCAAAAATTAGATTTCTAGAAGATGAGGGGCTCATCACCCCTCATCGTACGCCTAAGGGGTATCGCCAGTACTCCAAGGAAGACGTTGATCGTCTCGAGGTCATCCTGCACCTGCAGAAGACCCGCTACATGCCGCTCAACGTCATTAAACAGCGCTTGGAAAACGCAACGGACCTGTCCACTTTGGCTTACGAGGTGGGTCTGCTGTCCGATGTTCCGCTTAAGACGGAGCCCAAGGAGACCAAACAAAAGCTGCATCCCATCGAGACCATTCCCGACATGCTCGGTGTTGAGATTTCTTTTATCCGCTCCCTTGCCGAGAACGATCTTATCCGCATCATCAAGAGCCCGCAGAACCGAGAGCTCGTGGATGGCCGAGATTTCCCGATTATCCGTTACTGCTCGGAGCTGTCGCGCTTCCACATTGAGCCGCGTAACCTGCGACAGTACGTATCGTCGGCAAACCGCGAGTCTTCGATGTTTGAGCAGGTTCTCGTGAGCATGCTCGGCATGGATACCTCCGATGACGAGCGCGACGCCAAGCTCGAGCGCGCTTTTAAGAAGCTGCACGACCTCACCGAGGGTGTGCATACCGCGCTCCTTAAGAACCGTGTCTTTGAGTCGCTCAACGCCGTGGTCGAGGACGCTGACATCGATGCCCTCGATGAGGAGATCGCGCGTTCCGAATCCACCAAGGCTAAAAGCGATGCGACAAGCGTCCCCGCGGTTGCCGCGCACGACGAGTCGCTCGTGCAGCCGTCCAAGGTCGTCGTCCCCTCGCATAGCTCGTCTGCTAACACGGGCAAATAACCGCCGTTCACCCGGCAATCCATGAAAGGTCACGCCATGTACGACTTCGAATCTCATATCGTCGATATCCCCGACTATCCCGAGCCCGGAGTCGTCTTTAAGGACATCACACCGCTCTTTGGCAACCCCGAGGCTCTGAAGGCCATGGTGGATGCCCTGGCCGAGCATTTTGCCGACATGGGCATTACCAAGGTCGTAGGACCCGAGGCCCGCGGCTTTATGGTCGGTGTGCCCGTGGCCGTCGCCCTGGGTGCCGGCTTTGTTCC
>JAIHTM010000263.1 GCA_022713905.1 Collinsella sp. | reverse complement strand
GGGCCGGCCGGTCCGGCCCTCAGGGTATCGGGTTCCCACATTCATCCGCACATGTGCGGATGAATGTGGGAAGTGTTCGGATGAAGTTGATAATCAAGGATGTTTGTGTCAGCGCCAGCCCCGTACCCAGCCGTGGTCCCATATAAACAAACCCCGTGGTAAACTTGACCGGACTGTAATTATTCCGAAAGGTACACCTCAATGTCCAAGTACATCTCCGAGCTCATGTCGCCGCAGCTTATGGGCGTCATCTATGCCTTTGTTGGCTTTATCATCGCCCTGTACGTGCTGTCGGTCGTCTATGTGTTCATCGACGCTCGCCGCCGCGGCGCCAGCGCCTACGTCGCATGGGGCATCATTGCCCTCATCCCGTTTGTGGGCCTCATCGCCTATCTGGTTCTGCGTCCGCACTCCTACGCGGCCGACCGCGAGGAGCAGGAGCTGGACATGGCCCTGCGCGAGCGCCAGCTTGCCCAGTACGGCACCTGCCCGCAGTGCGGCGCCCCCATCGAGAAGGACTTTGTGGTCTGCCCCGTGTGCGACACCCAGGTTCGCAACGTGTGCCCCAGCTGCCATCGCCCGCTCGACGCGCACTGGAAGGTCTGCCCCTACTGCCGAACTCGCATCCAGTAACGCATCCATCGCCGGGCCGGTCGCAAGCCACGGGCACCGCGCGCCACACGCAAGCCGCACGCGCGCCCCACACCCCGCCCCGCACGATGAAGCATGCGTAGAAAATCGCCCGCCGTGCCATTAAGGTGCGGCGGGCGCTTGTATACCAAGGCAACCTGCCTATAATGATGCAAGTCAAAACGCCGAGCGCATCGCACGCACTTGCATCAGGCATCCGAGAGGAGAAAACATACCCATGAAGGCACTCTACAATGACGGTTCGGTGGCCGAGCTCCCGCAGGACGAGGTCACGCACGTCATCCGCCACTCTGCCGCGCACATCATGGCGCAGGCCATCAAGCGTCTCTATCCTGAGGCCGACTTTGCCTATGGCCCCGCGACCGACAACGGCTTCTACTACGACGTCGACCTGCCCGAGGGCGTCAAGATCAGCGAGGACGACTTCCCCGCGATCGAGGCCGAGATGAAGAAGATCGTCAAGGAGAACCTCAAGTTCTCCGTGTACGAGAAGCCCCGCGCCGAGGCCATCGCCCTTATGGAGGAGCGCGGGGAGAAGTACAAGGTCGAGCACATCGGCGACCTGGACGACGACGCCCGCATCACCTTCTACCAGCAGGGCGACTACATCGACATGTGCGTCGGCCCCCACATCTGCTACACCAAGGCGCTGAAGGCCTTTAAGCTCACCGGCGTCTCGGGCGCCTACTGGAAGGGCGACAAGGACAACAAGATGCTCACCCGCATCAACGGCGTCGCCTTTGCCACCAAGGAAGAGCTCGACGAGCACATGCACATGCTGGAGGAGGCCAAGAAGCGCGACCACCGCAAGATCGGCCGCGAGATGGACCTCTTTATGATGCGCGACGAGGCCCCCGGCTTCCCGTTCTTCCTGCCCAACGGCATGATCCTTAAGAACACGCTGCTGGACTACTGGCGCGAGATCCATCAGAAGGCCGGCTACGTGGAGATTTCCACGCCGCTCATCATGAACAAGCAGCTGTGGAAGACCTCGGGCCACTGGGACCACTACAAGGACAACATGTACTCCACCGTCATCGATGACGAAGAGTACTGCATTAAGCCCATGAACTGCCCGGGCGGCGTGCTGGTGTACGCCTCCAAGCCGCATTCCTATCGCGAGCTGCCCATTCGCGCCGGCGAGATTGGCCTGGTGCACCGCCACGAGCTGCGCGGCGCCCTGCACGGCCTGTTCCGCGTGCGCTGCTTTAACCAGGACGACGCCCACCTGTTTGTGCGTCCCGACCAGCTGACCGACGAGATCGTGGGCGTGGTCAACCTCATCGACTCCGTGTACCAGAAGTTTGGCTTTAAGTACCACGTTGAGCTTTCCACTCGCCCCGAGGACTCCATGGGTTCGGACGAGGATTGGGCTCGCGCCGAGGAGGGCCTGCGCACCGCTCTGGAGAAGTTGGGCATGGACTACGAGGTCAACGAGGGCGACGGCGCCTTCTACGGCCCCAAGATCGACTTCCATCTGGAGGACTCGCTCGGCCGTACCTGGCAGTGCGGTACCGTGCAGCTCGACTTCCAGATGCCGCTCAACTTTGACCTGGAGTACGTGGACGCCGACGGCACCAAGAAGCGCCCCATCATGCTGCACCGCGTATGCTTTGGCTCCATCGAGCGCTTCATCGGTATTCTGATTGAGCACTTTGCGGGCAAGTTCCCCACCTGGTTGGCTCCCGTGCAGGTCAAGGCGCTTCCCGTCTCCGAGAAGAGCCGCGACTACGCCCACGAGGTGTGCGCCAAGCTGGAGGAGGCCGGCATTCGCGTGGTTTGCGACGACCGCGACGAGAAGATCGGCTACAAGATCCGCGAGGCCCGCAGCATCGACCGCGTGCCCTACATGCTCATTCTGGGCGAGAAGGAGGTCGAGGCCGGCAACATCTCCGTCCGCGATCGTTCCAACGAGACCGTTCAGATGAGCGTTGACGAGTTTGTGGCCAAGGTGCTCGAGGAGATTAAGACTCGCGCCTAGCACAAACAATACAAGAATTAACAAAGGCGATCGTCCATTAAGGGCGGTCGCCTTTTTTGTTAGCTATAGAAGAAAAGCCGCTGGTGAGAGCGGCTTTTTTGTTGTGCAAAAAGGTACAGGTTTTTGTAGAGGCGTATGGAGATGCACCCATTCGCGGCGCATTTTGTGCAATCTGGGAAAACGTCAGCAGTTTGCTCGTATAATGAGCAACATCGAAAGATACAAAAACCTGTACTTTTGCGACTGCGCCTAGCTGCGAGCGAGAAGCCTGTTCTTAACGCCTCTGCATCCGCGTGCGTCGCGGAGCTGGAAAAGGGGGCGAGAACATGGAACAGACAATGCGGCGCCAAGAGCAGCTGCCCGGTGCCTTTAACGGCGCCACCACCAACTGCCAGCACGGCCGTGTGCGCTGGTATCTGGTCCACACCCCCAACGGTAAAGAGCGCGAGACCTGCGAAAAGGTCCGTCGCATTATGCCGAACGAGCTGATGCAGGACGCCTTTGTGATGCAAAAGGAGTTCTGGTTTAAGCGGGACGGTGCCTGGTCGCTCCAAACCAAACCCATGTACAAGGAATACTTCTTCGTCGCCACGCGCGATGCCGCCATGCTCGACAAGGCTTTAGCCCAGTTGAGCTTTGGCTGTCGCATTGCCGGTAGTAAGGAGCGGGCCTATGCGCCCATGCCGGACGATGCGCAGGACTGGTACCGCAGCGTGCTGGACGACGACGGCGTGGTGCGCAACAGCGTCGCGCGCATAGAAGACGGTGTGCTGCACATAGAGCAGGGTCCGCTGGTGGGCCAAGAGGCTCGCGTTAAAAAGATCGACCGTCATAAACGCTGGTGCCTGGTAGACGTGGGCGAGGGCGACTCCGCATTTAGGGAGCTGCTTGCGCTGGACGTGCCCAGCAAAACGTAAGGGGACGTTGCACCGGCAATTCATTCGCATTTTGAATTCATCGATTGGGGGACCCCTGGGAACAGGGA
>JAIHTM010000262.1 GCA_022713905.1 Collinsella sp. | reverse complement strand
TGCTGCGGGCGGTCTGGGCTTTGCCTACACGCGCGGCTTTGGCTTCCCCTCGCAGGAGTCGGTTATCACCGATCTGTTCCAGGCTGCCGGCGACGGTGACACCGCAAAGGCCGAGTCTTGCCTGGCCTCGAGCCTGTCCGAGGACGCCAAGTCGATGGTCATCTCCTCGATTCCGCAGGGCGCCACCGTGTCCGTCGAGGGCATGGATCAGTCCATGACCGAGACGACCGCCAAGGTGAAGGCATCGCTGTCCAAGGGCGGCGAGCAGGAGTACACCGTCAAATTCGTGCGCTCCGACAACCATATCGGCTGGGCCGTTTCCTCGCTCGATATGGATTTCTCGGCTGCTGACAACCAGTAGTGACCTTATGGGATTTAGCTTTGCCCGGTGCTTCACCGCAAGTGAGGTGCCGGGCTTGCGCTAGTATGATGAGCTAGTAGTTTTCCAGCAATCATCCAACACATCAGGAGTTGCGTTGTTTTCTTTGATGGATATGTTCTTCGGTAGCTATGCGGGCGATCTTGCCATCGACCTCGGCACCGCAAATACGCTTGTCTCCGTGCGCGGCAAGGGCATCGTCATTCGCGAGCCCTCTGTTGTCGCCATCGACAAGAACGACGAGCGCATCCTGGCGGTCGGCATCGAGGCAAAGCGCATGCTCGGCCGTACGCCCGGCAACATTGTGGCCGTTCGTCCCCTGAAGGACGGCGTCATCGCCGACTTCGATGTTACCGAGGCTATGCTTCGCTACTTTATCGACAAGGCTTCCGAGAAGCGCTATCCGTGGACCCCGCGTCCGCGCGTTGTCGTCTGCGTTCCCTCCGGCGTCACGTCGGTCGAGAAGCGTGCCGTATTTGAGGCTACGATCCAGGCCGGCGCTCGCCAGGCCTACCTGATCGAGGAGCCCATGGCTGCCGCTATCGGCGCCGACCTCCCCGTCGAGGAGCCCACCGGCTCCATGGTCATCGACATCGGTGGCGGTACCACCGAGGTCGCCGTTATCGCTATGGGCGGTATCGTTGTCTCGCAGTCCATCCGTATTGCCGGCGACGAGTTCGATCAGGCCATTCTCACGCACGTTCGCGATGCCTACAACCTGGCCATCGGCGAGCGTACGGCAGAGGACATCAAGATCAAGGTCGGCTCCGCCGTGCCGCTCAAGGACGAGCTCGATGTCGAGGTCAACGGCCGCGACGTGATCACCGGTCTGCCCAAGACCGTGCGCATCGAGAGCGAGGAGATTCGTCGCGCACTCAACAAGCCACTCGACGAGATGGCCAAGGCCGTCAAGGACGCACTCGACGCTACGCCTCCCGATCTTGCCTCTGACCTTATGTACTACGGCATTTTGCTGACCGGTGGCGGCGCGCTGCTGCGCGGTCTCGACGTGCGCCTGCGCGATGAGACCGGCGTTTCGGTCAACGTCAGCCCCACGGCGCTCGATAACGTTGTTAACGGCTGTGCCCGCGTGCTCGAGGCCAATGCGTTTGATGGCGGCTTCGTCCAGACCAATGCTTAATTTCCAAAAGGTGGATTCCATTTGGCACGATCTTCGGGTTTCTCCACAAATCTGAATACCAAGCGACAATCAACGGGTATGCGCCCGTTGATTGTTTTCAGCCTGATTTCGGTGTTGCTGCTCACGTTTTACATCCGTGAGGGTGAGGCAGGACCGATTCATGCCGTGCGTTCGGGCGTGACGACGATTACCTCGCCGGTGCGCTTTGTGGGCTCGGCTGTGGCGGCTCCTTTCAATGCCATCGGCAACGTGTTCTCTAACCTTACGGCGTCGCAGGACACGCTCGACGAACTCAAGAAGCAAAACGAGGAACTGACCTCTAAGGTTGCTGAGCTCTCCGAGGCTCAAAAGACCGCTGAGCGTCTGGAGGGGCTGGTCGGTCTGCAGTCGACCTACAACCTCAAATCGACCGCAGCTCGTATCGTTGGTGCCTCGGGCGATGCCTGGACCTCGACCGTTACCATCGACAAGGGCTCTGCCGACGGCCTTACCATCAACATGCCCGTGACGAGTTCTGCCGGTGTTATCGGCCAGATTATCGAGGTATCGGCCAAGACCTCTACCGTGCGCCTGATTGGCGACGAGAACTCGGGTGTGTCCGCCATGGTGCAGGACACGCGCGCCCAGGGTATGCTGCAGGGTCAGGCTGACGGCACGCTGCGTCTTGAGTACGTGAGCGTCGACTCCGATGTTAAGGTTGGCGACATCATCGTGACCTCGGGCATCGGTGGCGTGTTCCCCAAGGGCCTTCCGCTTGGCACCGTCTCGTCGGTTGAGAAATCGGCAAACGACGTGTACTACACCATTGTGGTGCGCGCTCAGACCACGGCCGAGAACAACGAGGAAGTGCTGGTCATTACCTCGCTGACCGACGAACAGTCGGCCTCGGATGAGGACGTGTGCACCGCTAATAACACGCCGCAGGGAACGTCGCGCGACGCTGCGACCAAGACGAAGGACGAGAGTTCGGATGACAGTTCCGACACGTCCGAGACGACCGATTCTGGCTCGAGCGAATAGGGGGCATGTCCATGGATCTACACGAGCAGGGGATGAGCTCCCGCACGTTTGTGATCGCCGCCATCGTGTGCGTGCTGCTGCAGGCAGGCCTGGCACCGCAGATCTCCATTGCGGGCGGTCGCGTCAACTTCATGATTATCCTGGTGTGCCTAAGCGTGTTCTCGGGCGACCCGACCCGTGCCGTCGTGTGCGGTTTTTGCAGCGGCTTGTTTTATGACCTGTCCGCTGCCGTGCCGGTGGGCGTTATGTCGCTCCTGCTGACCGTGGGTTCTTTTGCCCTGGTGCACAGCGCCGTCGGTCAGACGGGCGGTACCCCGAGTGCGCGCGGCATCACTGTGGGCGCCTTCGCGCTCGTCATTAATGTGATCTACAGCATCATCTTGCTGTTTATGGGTTTGGAGACGAGCTTTGTCGTGGCGATCTTCGGCCATGCGCTGCCGTCCTCGATCCTGACGGGTCTGGTTGCCATTCCGTTTTTGATGTCCGGCGTCGTGCCGCAGTCCGGCTATGGATTCTCCGCACGTGGCGGACGCCAGACGGGTATGCGCTTTAAGCCCAAGACCCGCAAGCTCAAATAGGGGAGGCCCGTAGATGTCTTCCCAGTTGACGGTTATTATCGCCGGTATCGTGCTGGTTGTGGCCATCGTGGTCGCGCTGGTCATCATGCGTCGTGGCGATTCCCGTTTTACCTACGATACGCAGCATGGAACGGCCCCGCGCGCCACCGAGGGCGAGGGCAATACCGCGGCGACCGCCTTTAAGGGCCGCTTTTCCATCCTCACCACGGGTGTGGGCGCGATGTTTGCGGCGCTCGCCGTCAAGCTGTGGGGCATGCAGATGGTCTCGTCGGACTATTACGAGAAGCAGGCTAATAGCAATCAGACTCGCACCGTTACCACTCCCGCTGTACGCGGCCGCATCCTCGACCGCAATGGCGTGGCGCTTGTCCAGAACCGTCCCTCACTTGCTGTCGTGGCCTACCGCGACCTTGCCGAGGATGAGGTTCTGGTTCGCCATCTTGCCAACGTGCTTGGAATGCCTTACGTGGCGGTCCTTCGCAATATTCAGGACAATACAGAGGGCGCTCAGAGCCTGCAT
>JAIHTM010000261.1 GCA_022713905.1 Collinsella sp. | reverse complement strand
GGCGATGAGGCCGGCGCCCGCCGCGGCGAGTGCTGCAGCGGCTGCCGTAAGGGGAGCGTTGACATCGCCCGTGCCCGCAAGCGCGCCCGCTTTTCCGGGGCGCTTGCTATTGCCGTGATCCTTGCCGCTGCCAGAGCCACTGCCGCCACCGGAGCTGCTTCCGCCGGAGTCACCTCCGCTCGCGCCGCCATCGCCGTCGACCGTCATCGGGGCGTCGTGAAGTCCCGTCGTATCCGCGCTGTCGCATACGCCGACCTGAACTTCTGAGCGTTCGCATGCCGCGTCGGGCACATGAAGCTCGTGCAGTACGGCATCCAGCGCCGAGTTTGCGCCCGGTCGAATTTCCTCGAGCGTTACGGGGTCGAGCGCCACCAGATTACGTGCCTTCGCATACAGCGTTACGCGTTTGCCCACCTCGTCGCTCCAGCTCTCGGGGATGGCGAAGCTCATGCGGAACTGTGCCGTGCAACCCGGTGCCAGCACGGCGTTGCCGCTGTCGGCTACCAGCGGGTGCGTCGCAAAACGTGCGCCCAGCGTCTCGAGCGCGTACTTCACGTGTGCCATGTCGTTGGCCGAAGCGTCCTCGGCAAGCTCTGGATCGTAGATCGAAGCCATGCGTGCGTTCACTCCGAATCCGATGGATGCGCTGGAGAACGGCTGACTGGAGCCCTCTCGGTACAGATCGATCGTGCCGGCGGTCAGCAAAGTGTTGCCGTCGTTTCGCACCGTGACCATGAAGGATTCGCCTGCTGCTCCGGGCACCACCGCGCCCGAGGTAGCGACCGCGCCCGTCGGAGTGGCACACGCCACCAAGGGCACTTCGATGCCGTGTAGTTCTGCCTCGCTCTTCTCCGCGCTCACAATGTGCGTGGCGAGCGCGGAGAGCATGCTCCCCGACGTCAAAAATGTCGTTATCTGATCGACGGGATGGTCCAGCTCGCACATCACGAACGGCTCCGTAAACAGATCGCCTGCCAAGGTGCTGGCGAAGATGCGGAAGTGCTTGCCCATCACTGCTACCGGGTTGCCTTCTTCGTCGTAGGTTTGCCCCACCTTGCCATCGGTGTTCTCTACATAGAGCACGCACCTGCCGTTGTTGCTTACGCTAAACGATGCCGGGCCACAGCCTGCGGCACCCACGGGCTGCGTTGCAAATGCCAATGCGCCTCGTGCCCAAGTAATATGCTGCAGCTGCTCGTTGACGGTAGCCAAAAAACCCGTGTGCTGCGGCCACGGCACCGCGTGGGGTACTGTGGCATCTGGCGACATGACGCCCCAACCCGCGATGGACTGGCCGATCACGGCGTACGATGCGCAGCCACAACCGCTTACAGTCTCGTATGCAACGGGAACCACCATTTTGCCGTTGATATTCTCGGGCCCGCTCAGCTCGATACTCGACGGTGCCTGCGGAAAGCGAAGAACTTGGCGGAACGTCAGGCTGTCGCCCAAATCATCTGACCACAGGGTAAAGCATTCCAGCGCAACCTCGGCCTCGCTGCCGAGCGCCTTCTCTGCGGTGGTTCCGCGGCGGTGGAGGTAGGCACCCGACAGGCGTCCATCGACCAGCGTCTTGCCTACCGTGATGCGCGGGCACTGCAGGCAATGGTAGCCATCCTCCTGCAGGCGGCCGCGCGAGATGCTGCGCCACGACGTGTGCGATATCACTCGAACTCCGTCGTTGCTTATGCGCAGGCGCACAACGGACAGTATGCCGGATGTGCTCGCCGTATCGAAAAGGGTGTTGTCGCCGGCGGGGCGCTCGCCCGAGACCAGCAGCACGTAGGCGTCCTGGTTTCCTCTTCCGTCCGTATATTCCACCACGTCGAAGTCGTAATCGAATATGCCGTCGCGCTCCACGTCGCCCTCGCCAAACCCAAGGGGAAAGTCCACGGGCGTGGGAGCGGACCACGTGCCGTTTGCCTTTGTGTGCACCACCAGGCGCGAGCGGCCATTGTCGCCGTAGCGCACCGAGGCGATACGGAACAGGCATTCTACGCCGGCAATCATCGTTAGCTTCATGTGGGCTTCGCTGAGCACGCCGGAAAACAGCACGTTGTCGCTCGAGGGTTTTATGCCGCCACGCTCGTCCTCCGACACGCCGGCAGAATTGGCGTTCGGGTCCGCAACGGCGTTCGTTGACTGACCGATGTAGGTGTACTCATACATCGGTGCGGCATTTTCGTCGTTCTCCATCAGCGCATGGACGAAATGTTCGACCTGTCCCGTGTCGTCGCTCTCCGCGTTCGCCTCGAGCTCAATGCGCGTGACCGCTTGATCCCAATCACGTACGGTAGGCGCGTTGTTTATCGCGGCGGCTGCAACCTCGGCACGTGCGAGCAGCTCGGAATTGGTGACGATGGTGGCCGACGCGATAAACTGCGGCACACCACCTGCCTCGGTGTTGCCGGGCGTGCCGAAGCAGGCATCCAGCGTGTAAGGCGTATCTCCACCCAATGCCAGCTCAGAGCGTTGGAGCACATACTGGTCGCCATTGTTCACCGACATATTCCACGAATCGATGAGTGTGGGCCACGACCCCGACCAAGCCTTGGTGGTCCACTTGAACATTACGAACTGGAGTATCACATCGACATCGACGTCTGCACCTACGCGCAGCCGCGGAAGCTGGTGTCCATCTGCCTTCTCGTACCCAATGAACAGTGTGAGGGATGCGGCGCCACGCACAGCGGACGAAGCGACGCCTGCAATGCCGGCTCCAAAGGTGACGGCAAGTCCGATCTGGATGGTGAACGAGCCCGACGTGTTGGAATAGTCGAGCGAAATGTTCTTGAAAAACGCCGCGCCGCTGCCGTGCGTGTGGGCGCCCACGGCGAGCGCCAGTTTTGCCAGCACCCAGGGGTTGACGTTTAGGAAAAACGGCACCGGTCCTAGGGTAAACTGCTCGGTCCAATTGAGGTCGGTTCTTACCTGGAAGAGGGCCTTAATGTTGCCGTATGCGGGGTCGTTGTTGTCACCCCAGGTTTTGCCCACCCAATCGTAGGCGAGCGAGCCGTACAGCTGTGTGGCGATATCCATCGTGAACAGCGGCGTGCAATGGTGGCGAAGGAGCTTGGTGTTTCTTGGATCGGTGCCCGAACCGGCACTCATACTTTTGTACTGATTCCACTTCCCCTCCATTTCGTCGAGGTAGCGGTTTGCCTGCTTGGCGCCCGACTCGCGCGGTGACTTCTTCCAGTACTCCGGATCCGGATTGCCCGAATCGTTCATATAGCTGGCTGGTTTGTATCCTCCGCCAAACAGCACGTATCCAGCAAACGAGAAATCGAAGAGGATCGGAAATGTGGGCATCCAGCACGTGAACTTATTACCACCGATGCCGGGAAACGATGCGGGGAAATCAAACGGAGTGATCTCTTGGTCCATAGTGGTGGGGACGATAGTGGTCGATCCGGATTCCGCCTTTGCCGCCGGCGCGGTAACAACGGCCATGGGGGAGGAGAGCGTGTAGGTTTTGCCCTGGTAGTCGAGGACAAAGCGCAGCTTGCATCCTTCTTCCAGAAGGCTCGACGCTGCATCGAGGAACGTGTCTTCGAGTGTGAACGTCGCCAGACTATCCGCGCCCGATGCGCTGGCCTTGATCTGACCAATCTGCGTGACGGTTTCGGTTGAGCTGCCCGCAGCGGGCATCACTTTATTGA
>JAIHTM010000260.1 GCA_022713905.1 Collinsella sp. | reverse complement strand
GTCCACGCTCGAGGAGCAGGCCGAGGACCTGGACGAAGAGCGCGAACTGATCGATACCGATGTTGAGGACACCGATGGCGAGGAGCTTCTGCCCACCGGTGATACCTCGGAGGATATGCATGACGAGAACTAACGAAGCAGGGGAGACGCGCATCACAAGCGCCACGGGCGCCACGGACTTGCCCGCAACCGACGCCCAGCCCGTCTACCCGCACACCATGCGCCTGCAGCGCTTTTTGGCGCGCGCGGGCGTGGCGAGCCGCCGCGGCTCCGAGGACCTGATGATCGCCGGCCGCGTGACCGTCAACGGCGAGGTCACGACCGAGCTGGGCACCAAGGTCGATGTCGACCGCGACCACATCGAGGTCGACGGTATGCCCGTCAAGCTCAATCAGGGCGCCGTGTACCTGATGCTCTACAAACCGACCGGCTACCTCACCACCATGAGCGACCCGCAGGAGCGCCCTTGCGTGGCCGACCTGGTCCCCCGCGACCGCTTTCCGGGCCTGTTCCCGGTGGGCCGCCTGGACCGCGATACCACGGGCCTTTTGCTCTTTACTACCGACGGCGACCTGTCGCAGGACCTGCTGCATCCCAGCAAGCACGTCTACAAGACTTATCAGGCCCTCGTGGACGGCCACCTGACCGACCGCGACTTGGAGCCGCTGCGTCGCGGCATCGAGCTCGACGACGGCCTCTGCCAGCCGGCGATCTGCCGCGTCATCACAGCGCGCGAGGCCGAGGCGGTGGCGCCGCAGGGCGTCAAGCCCGGAGCTACGGCCGTCGAGGTCATCATCCGCGAGGGCCGCAAGAATCAGGTCAAGCGCATGCTGAGCAAGATCCACCATCCGGTGATTCGCCTGCATCGCTGCAACTTTGCCGGCCTGGAGCTCGAGGGCGTAGCCAAGGGCTCGTGGCGCGAGCTCACCGAGCGCGAGGTGCAGATCCTCAAGGCCGGCGGTATCCCGCCCAAGCAGGCCAGCTTCAAGCGCGGCGCCTCGCGTGCGACCAACACCGCCAGCCGCACGCGTCACCACGGCAGCCACGGCTCCGCACCCAAGCGCAACACCTATCGCGAGCGCTACACGGGCTAGGCAACCCGCCGCGCCCCAAAGCCCGCGAACCATACCAGCACGTCAAACATTGAAAGGAAGCATTGCATGATCGTCGCCATCGACGGCCCCGCCGGTTCCGGCAAGTCCACCATCGCCAAGGAGATCGCCCGCCAGCTGGGCTTTAACAAGCTCGACACGGGCGCCATGTATCGCGCCGTCACCTTCGCCGCGCTCGACCGCGACATCGACCTGGACGACGAGGCGGCCATCGACGCCCTCGCCGAGCAGATCGAGATTCGCTTTACCAACGGCACCGGCGAGGACACGCGCCTGACCATTGACGGCCAGGACGCCTCGGCTGCCATTCGAACCCCGCAGGTTGACGCCAACGTGTCCAAGGTCTCGGCCTACCCGGGCGTGCGCGCCGCCATGCTCATCCACCAGCGCCGCGCCGCCGAGGACCGCGATATCGTGGCCGAGGGTCGCGACATCGGCACCGTCGTGTTCCCCAACGCGCAGGTCAAGGTGTTCCTGACCGCCGACCCGCGTGAGCGCGCCCGCCGCCGCGTGCTGCAGCGTCACCAAAACGATGCCCAGCCGCTCACGTCCGAGCAGCTCGAAGCCGAGGTCGACGAGACCCTCGACGCCCTTAAGCAGCGCGACAAGCTCGACAGCAGCCGCGAGGTCGCCCCGCTCGTGCCCGCCGAGGACGCCGTGCACGTCGACTCCACCGCCCACGCCATCGACGAGGTTGTACGCATCATCGAGGACCTCATCAACCAAAGGAGGTAGCCCATGCGCCTGTTTAAGCAGACGCCCGAGGATTATTACAGCGCCCCCTACGCCGAGTTTCCGGCGCTCATCCGCGGCACCGTCGTCGTGGTCATGGCAATCCTCTGGGCTTTCTCTAAGCTCATGTGGCGCTGGAAGGTAGAGGACGCCGATCTGCTGTTTGAGCGCCAGGAAGGCCGCGGCAGCGTGGTCATCTGCAACCACACCTCGATGGCCGAGCTCTTGGCCGTGGAGACGGCGCTGTTCTTTGGGGGGCGCCGCATTCGCCCCATCTTTAAGTCCGAGTTCGCCAAGAGCAAAATTGTGCGCTGGGCCTTTAGCCGCGTTGGCGGCATCCCCGTGGAGCGCGGTACCGCCGACATGAAGTGCCTGCGCGCCGCTCAGCATGCGCTGCAGCGCGGCGAGGACGTCCTGATCTTCCCTGAGGGCACGCGCATCCGCTCGCGCGAGATCAAGCCCGAGGTCCACGGCGGTTTTGCGCTCATCGCTCAGATGGGCAAGGCGCCCGTCAACCCGCTCGCCATCTGCGGCTGGTCCGACATCACGCCCGCGGGCAAAAAGCTCATGCGTCCCAAGAAGTGCTGGATCCGCGCCGGCAAGGCCGTCTCGTTTTCCGATGCACCGGCTGGGCTTAAGCGCAAGGAGCGCCTGGCATGGTTTGAGTCCGAAGCCATGAATCGTGTCTACGCCATGCGCGATGACTTGTGCGCCGAGCATCCTGGCAGGTTCTAGCCATGGGCGAGGAAGTTATAAACACCGCCGAGGCTGTGCTCGGCAAGGCAGACGCCCCCATCATCGAAATCGCCGCCCACGCCGGCACCTGCTACGGCGTGCAGCGTGCGCTCGATATGGCCCTGGCGGCAGCCCCACAGGCGGGGGAGAACGCTCAGGTCCACACCCTGGGCCCGCTCATCCATAACCCCATCGTGGTGCGCGAGCTTTCCGAGGCAGGCGTGGGCTTGGCCGAGACCCTGGACGACGCCGCATCGGGCACCGTGATCATCCGCGCCCACGGCGTGGTGCCGCAGGTGATCGATGCCGCCCGCGAGCGCGGTCTTACCGTGGTCGACGCCACCTGCCCCTACGTGAAGAAGGTCCACGTGGCCGCCGAGCGCCTGGTACGCGAAGGCTACCGCGTGATCGTCGTGGGCGAGCCGGGCCACCCCGAGGTCGAGGGCATCCTGGGCCACGCCGGTAATGACGCGCAGGTCGTGAGCTGTGCCGCCGACGCCGATGCCCTATCGCTCAAGGGCAAGGTGGGCCTGGTTGTGCAGACCACCCAGACCGCGCAGAACCTCGCTGAGGTCGTGGCCGCTATCACCCCGCGCGTGCAGGAGCTACGTGTGATCAACACCATCTGCGCCGCCACGAGTGAGCGTCAACAGGCAGCAGCCACACTTGCCAACCGCTGCGACTGCATGGTCGTGGTGGGCGGCAAGAACTCGGGCAACACCCGCCGCCTGGCGCAGATTTGCGCAGACGCCTGCGAGCGCACGTATCACATCGAGGAAGCTTCCGAGCTCCAGGCCGCGTGGTTTACCGACGCTCACCACATCGGCATCACTGCCGGAGCCTCCACCCCACAAGAACACATCGAACGCGCCGTCGCGCGCATCAAGGAGCTTTGCCGCTAATCATGGACCAGACCGTACCCGCATACGCCGCCGAGGTGGCCGATTACGGGCGCAGCCGCGACCCCGAGCCGGGTGAGGGCGCGCTCGTTAAGAACGTGCGCCCCGAATCGCCCGCATGGGATGTGGGTATCGAGCCGGGCATGCGCGTGCTCACGGTCAACGGCGAGCAGCTCACCGACATGATCGTGTGGCTCTGGGAGGCCGACGACGACACCGT
>JAIHTM010000259.1 GCA_022713905.1 Collinsella sp. | reverse complement strand
GGCTGATGTCGAAGCGCAGGTCGATTCCGGCGCCGAGGCCAATGAAGCCGCTGCGGCCAATGCCGACGCCGCCGCAACCGATGGCGCCGCGCCCGCCGAGGCCGAAGACGGCGCTCGCCCCAACCGTCGCCAGCATAAGCGCAACGACGAGCGCAATGAGCGCAAGGACGAGCGCAACAACGACCGTCGCAACCGCCAGCGCGATCGCAAGCAGCGCAACAAGGAGCGCAACGCCGCCCCCACCGAGCCCACGCTTTCGCGCGAGGAACTCGCGGCCATGAAGGTCGCCGAACTGCGCGAGAAGGCCAAGGAGTTCGAGATCGAGACGACCGGCAAGAAGAAAGCCGAGCTCATCGAGGAGATCTACGTCACCGCCGCGAAGGCCGAGGGCTTCCGCGACATCAAGGGTATTCTGCAGATTCGCCCGGACAGCTCCGGCATCATCCACGCCCATGGCTACATGAAGTCCAACGACGACGCCTTCGTGCCCGCCTACCTCATCCGCTCCGCGCGCCTGCGCACAGGCGACGTCATCGAGGGCTCGCTGCGTCCTTCGCGCGGCGGTGACAAGCGTGCCGGCCTCGCCAAAATCACGACCGTCAACGGTCTGGACCCCGAGCAGATTCGCAACCGTCCCAAGTTCGGCGACCTCACCCCGGTCTATCCCAACGAGCCGCTGCGCATGGAGCACGGCAAGGACTCCATTACCGGTCGCGCCATCGACATCGTGTCGCCGATCGGCAAGGGTCAGCGTGGCCTGATTGTGTCCCCGCCCAAGGCAGGCAAGACCACGATCCTCAAGAAGATCTGCCAGTCTATCTCGATTAACAACCCCGAGGTGCACCTCATCTGCCTGCTCGTCGACGAGCGCCCCGAAGAGGTCACCGATATGCAGCGTTCCATCAAGGGCGAGGTTGTGGCGTCGACCTTCGATATGCCCGCCGACAACCACACCCGCGTGGCCGAGCTCGTCATCGAGCGCGCCAAGCGCATCGTGGAGCTGGGCGGCGATGTCGTGGTGGTGCTCGACTCCATCACGCGTCTTGCCCGCGCCTACAACTTGGCGGCGCCCGCCTCGGGCCGCATCCTTTCGGGCGGCGTCGATTCGGCGGCGCTGTATCCGCCCAAGCGCTTCCTGGGCGCAGCCCGCAATATCGAGAACGGTGGCTCGCTCACCATCCTGGCCTCTGCCCTCATCGACACCGGTTCCAAGATGGACGAGGTCATCTTTGAGGAGTTCAAGGGCACCGGCAACATGGAGCTTAAGCTCGACCGCGACCTGGCCGACCGCCGCATCTTCCCGGCTATCGACCCCGTTGCCTCCGGTACGCGTAACGAGGACCTGTTGGTTGACGAGCAGATGCGTCCGTTTGTCTTTGGCCTGCGTCGCATTCTTGCCGGCATGAACAACACCGAGCGCGCGGCCGCATCGTTTATCAAGGGTCTTAAGGGCACCAACACCAACCAGGAGTTCCTGGTGCGTTCGGCCAAAAAGCACAGCGACTACGAGCAGACGTTCTAGGTTGTCATCCACGCGCAGCGATAGTCATCAGTGCAATAAAGGGTCGGGGCTTTGAGCCTCGGCCCTTTTCTATATTGCCGCTCCGCGCTTTTTTGACCATAAGACTGGCAAGCAGCAGGTTTCCCGTTTCAATCCGACATCGTCGCTTGCAATCGACAGGGCGGTTTCGCATAATAGCTTTTAAGCTTCGCGACGGAAAACGCAGATGAAACGAACCATATACCGTTGCTTTGGGGCATAGCCCCGCTTCATCTTCTCTCGCGCAGCCAACTGAATGATGCGATTTGGGTGCTGGAAGATGGGGAGAGCTCATGGCTTCTTCTGATGCAACACAACGAGCAGTCCTTGCCGGACTTTCGTGCGGGATCGGCCTTGCCGCTCCCGTGGTTATGTATGCCGCGACGCTGCCGTTTTCGTCTGTGAACGAGACGGTCGTGGCGGGTGCGGTTCCCTTCGCCGTGGGCGCGGTGGCGGGCGTGGGTATCTATGCCGCCTCGCTGGGTATTTCCGAGTACCGTGCGCAGCGTGAAGAGCGTCTATTCCAGCCTGATGCCATGGGCGGTGCCGCCAATCTCAATCAGCATCAAAGCGAGTTCAAGACCGCCTCGATTCCAGCTCAGCAGCAGGATGCGACTCCTTACGCTGCGGCTTCTGCTTCTCAGGCTCAGGCGGAGCAGTCTACCTCGGCATTCCTTTCCGGCCTGACTGGTGCGTTCCAGCGCCGTCATGCCGATGATGGTGTCCCTACCATCGCTCGAGCCGCAGATGCTATGGACGAGGACGAGGCTTGGTCCATGATCGACAGTATGCTCGACGACGATTCGCCGGTGAGCTGCGACCCTGCACACTCGCGCGACGTCTATCAAGTCGCCATCGACGAGCTCACCAACGGCGGGCAGACCGGCTCCTTCAATCGCGACGACATCGCCGCCGCGGCACGCGCCGTGTCTGGCTCCCAGGCCGCCCCTGCGGGCAGCACGGCGGCTTTCGTGGCGCTCGTCGCCAACGCGGCAGCCAATAACGCCTACAGCGCTACCTCGGCGGACGCGAACGCTTCTGCCGACAATTCGTACGTTGATGAAGCCATGACTGCGGACGAGGAGGCCGTTGCCGCCCGCCGTGCCGCCGAAAGCTCGCTTTGGGGCGCTCCTGCCCAGCAGCAGGCGGCTGAGGCTGCGCCGTACAATGCAAACCTCGCCAGCATGCCTATCATCTCCGGTGCCGCGGACATCGATCTCGATGACCTCGATGAGCCTGCAGCCATCACCGCATCGATTGATGCCCAAGATCGCATCGACACCGGCGACCTTCCGGACGCCTCGCTCGAGGTTGATGTTCCCATGGCCGATTACTCGGGCCACGAGGACATGTGGGCCGCCGCCACCGCGATTCTGGATGAGATTGACGAGCCCGCTCCTGTTGCAGCCCCCGCTCCCGTCGCTGCCCCTCAGCCTGCTGCCCCCGCCTATGTCGGCCGTCACAGTGCTGTGTTCCCCGAGGATACTGCCCGTATCTCGCGCGAGAGCATCGAGCGGGCCGAGGCTATTGCCGCCGGCATTATGGAAAACCGTCGTCACGAGCGCGTCAATCAGATCCTCGAGGAAGAGATCGAGCGCCTGCAGTCCTCAACCGCCAAGCGTACGGGCCGTGCCTATCTGAGCGTTATCGAGGGCGGTACCGCCAGCTTCGCGCCGCTCCGCGCGGAGGCATAACTTCTGCATGGTTAAGATCAATCGAAAATGGGCGGTTGTAACCTGCCTGATGGCGCTCTTGATCTGGGGCAATTCGCTGGTTCCCGGCTCGGGGTCGGGCTCGCTGAGCCTAACGGTCATGGAAGCTATCCGCGGTTTCCTGCACAGCGTGGGACTTCCATATGAATGGGTGACCAACTTTGTTGTTCGCAAGTGCGCGCATTTTACCGAGTATATGGTGCTCGGCATCTTGGCAACGCACGCCTTTGATTTTGAGGGCCGGCGCACCTTTGACGTGCTGCTGCCCACGGCGGTGTTCCTGCTGCTGATTCCCTCGATCGACGAGACGATTCAGCTCTTTGTGCCGGGACGCGCTGGAATGATCACCGATGTGATGATCGACTGCTGTGGAGCGGCAACGGGCGTTGTGCTCCGATATCTCTTACGGTCGCTGATGTGCGCCAAAAAGGCCGCCTAGGACGTATTG
>JAIHTM010000258.1 GCA_022713905.1 Collinsella sp. | reverse complement strand
GCTGGGGTCGACACCGTGCATGCCAAGGCGCACGCGACCGTTGACGACGGTCGGTTCGAGCTCGATTTTATTGCGGTAGCCCCAGTCGTCCTTGGTGTGGCAGATGGGCTGTAGCAACTCATCGACCTGCTCAGGAGCGAACTTGCCGATGCGCTCGAGCGTGGAGCGCAGGTTTTGCTCCTTGGCGGCGAGCTGTGCCGTGCGTGAGAGATTGCCCCACGAGCAGCCGCCGCAGATGCCCACGAAGGGGCAGGGAGGCTGAATGCGATCGGGGCTTGGCTCCAGAATCTCGGTGGTGCGGGCACGCATGAACGACTTGCCGTCCCGTACGACCTCGGCCTCGACGGTGTCGCCTGCCACGGCGCCCTGCACAAAGACGGCCTTGCCGTTGTCGGCGTGCGCCAGCCCGTCGGCGCCGTAGGTCATCGATTCTATAGTGAGCTTCATATTCCTGCCTGTCATTCGCGTTGTTGTCCGCACCATGGTAGCAGGGAAAAGCGCCCCGCATCCGAGGCTTTCCTCAAATGCGGGGCGCTTCTACAAACTGCTTCTACAAACGACTATTTCGTCTTGCCGGTAATGAGCGTCTTAAGACCCAGGCCGATCAGGCCCAGGCCTATGCGCACGCGACCGGGGCGATGGCGCTCGATGGCCTTGGTCTTGCCGGCGGGCTTATCGCGACGGGTGCTCGTCTCGGACGCTGGCTTGGACGCCTGCGGTTGGGGCCGAGGGGCAGACTCGGACTCAGGCTCTATGACGGTTGCCTGGACCTTCTGGACCTCGTGTGCGGCCGGCTGCGGCTCGGGTTCAGGCTGGGATGCGAGCGCGGGTTCTGCCTTGGCAACTGCTTCCGGCTCGGCAATGGGCTCGACAACTGCCTCGCGCTCAACCTCGGCCCGAATAGCTTCCTCGGCCGCGTGCTCCTTTTCCTGTGCGCGCTGCTGCGCGGCGGCCTCGGCGTTGCGATAGGCACGCTCCAGCAGGGCTTCCTGCGAGTTGAAGGGCTTCTCGCTCTCTTTGCGCTCCACGGGAACCCAGGTGCCGTCACTCGTCAGGCTGCGTGCCTTCACGTTGTCGCGCAGCTGCATGCCCATGTACTCGTGCACCAGGGCGCGGCAGGTGGGGTCGAGCACGGGGAAGGCGATCTCCACGCGGTGCTCGGTGTTGCGCGTCATCATGTCGGCCGAGCTCAGGTAGATCATGTCCGAGTCCACGCCAAAGGCGTAAACGCGCGCATGCTCCAAAAAGCGTCCGACGATAGAACGGACATGCACGTTTTCGGTCTTGCCAGGAACGCCCGGCTTGAGGCACGAGATGCCGCGGATGATCATGTCCACGCGGACTCCTGCGCACGATGCCTCGGCGATCTTGTCGATGACCTCGCGGTCGGTGAGCGAGTTGAGTTTAAAGAACACGCGGGCGGGCTCGCCAGCGAGAGCGCGCTGAATCTCGCGATCCAGGCCGCGCATGATGAGCGGCTTCAGGCCGACCGGCGCCACGCCCAGGAAGCGGTAATCTCCGCGCAGGTTGCCCAGCGACAGGTTGCGGAAGAACAGGTTGGCGTCCTCGCCGATGCCGGGATGGGCGGTCATGAGCATAAAGTCGCTGTAGAGCTTGGCCGTCTTCTCGTTAAAGTTGCCGGTGCCCAACAGCGTCAGGCGTGTAAGCGCCATGCCCTCGCGATAGGTGAGCTGGCAGATCTTGGAGTGGCACTTAAAGCCTTCGGAGCCGTAGATGACGGTGCAGCCTGCCTCTTCCAGACGCTCGGCCCACTCGATGTTGTTCTGCTCGTCGAAGCGGGCGCGGAGCTCCATGAGCACCGTGACCTCTTTGCCGTTCTCGGCGGCATCGATCAGCGACTCGCACAGGCGGCTCTGCTTGGCCACACGGTAGAGCGTGATGCGCAGTGAGATGCACTCGGGGTCGTAGGCGGCCTCGTGTACCAGATCCAGGAAGGGGTTCATGGCCTCGTAAGGGTAAAAGAGCAGCTTGTCGTGCTGCAGCACCTGCTCGCGGATGGAGCGGGTCATATCGATGGTGGGGTTGGGCTGCGGCTTAAACGGCGTAAAGAGCAGCTCGTTGCGCAGGTGCTCGGGAATCTTGCCCTCAATGCCGAAGACATAGCCCAGGTTGAGCGGGATGTCGCAGGTAAAGACCGAGCGCCGCGAGAGCTCGAGTGCCTTGCGGATAGTCTTGAGCGTTGCTTTTTCGAGCGAACCCGAGACGGCGAGCACTACCGGCTGCAGGCGCAAACGCTTCTTGAGGATGCGCTTCATATGCTGGCGGTAGTCCTCTTCCTCCTCGACGCCCTCGCCGTCCGGATCGATGTCGGCGTTGCGGGTGACGCGGATGAGCGCGCGGTCGAGTGGCTTATAGGAGCCAAAGCAGCTGTCCAGACAGGCGAGGATGACGTCCTCGAGCAAGATGTAGGAATAGGTGCCGGTGGGCGAGGGGATCTCGACCACGCGGTTCATCGAGGCGGGAATCTCGATGAGGCCCAGCAGGCTTTCCTCGTCGGTGACGCCGTCGAGGCCGCAAGCCAGGTAGAGTGCACCGTTGCGCAGGTTGGGGAAGGGATGACGTGGGTCGATCACCAGCGGCGAGATGACCGGCGACACGTAGGCCTGGAAGTAGCGGGTTACAAAGGTGCGCTCCTCGGGCGTAAGCGAATCGATGCGGGCGCGGTGAACGCCCAGGGTGTCGAGCTTGCCCTCGATGCTCTTAAAGATGGACTCCCATCGGGTAAGGAGCCCGGGCATTTCGGCCATGACAGCATCGACCTGTTCGGAGGCGGTCATATTGCTCTTGTTGTCGACAGGCTGTTTTTTGAGCTCTGCCAGATCGGACAGGCCGCCCACGCGCACCATGAGAAACTCGTCGAGGTTAGACTCGAAAATCGACACGAACTTGAGGCGCTCGAACAGCGGAACGGTCTCGTCGAAGGCTTCGTCAAGCACACGGTTGTCAAAGCGCAGCCAGCTGAGCTCTCGGTTCTGCGTGTACGAGAAGTCGCGCGGCGGTTTGCGCAGCTTTGCGGCGGCTTGCTTTTTTTCGATTTTGCTCGGCATATGCATCTGTCCGTTCAGTCCCCGCAGGGGACGGTTGCCTAACATTATTCACTATTGTCTCAATTTAGTCGACCTATGGCACGGACGTATCGCGTGAACGGTATCTTTACCTACTTCTTACGCTGACAAGCCATAGAGCTGACGCCCGTCGCGTTGTGAAAAACGGTCTATATCCTCACTCAACTGGTGAGTATGTGTGAATAAGAATGATAGGTAGCTGAATATCATCGAATACAGACAGAAACACGAACAAGCGTCATTTATATACATAAAACCGTTTTAGATATGCAATTCTTAATCGAAAGATTGGAGTTGTAATTGCGAATGATTTTTGAGAAAAAAGATCGTTTACCTTAGAAAAGTTACTTTAGAACGCCGAAGTACATCATGGGGGAATCACATGCGATATACCGTTCATCGCACTTTGTTGACCGTTCGGGGGCGAGGTCGAATTGCGGGTGATTTTTGGATATAACTAGAGCTGTCAGCAAGCAGCGTCCCATATGGAGGGGCGCTGATACATTCGGCCAGTAAGGCCCGAAAGAAAGGTAGGAGGCCATGACGAAAGGTCTGCACGTGCCTTCCGAGATCGGCAAGCTCAGGAAGGTCTGCCTGCACCGTCCCGGCGACGAG
>JAIHTM010000009.1 GCA_022713905.1 Collinsella sp. | reverse complement strand
GTCCTGCTCGCACGGAGAGCACATTAAGTGCTCTCCGGCTCGTGCGGAACTCGCGATGAACCTTACATTCCGCGCCGCCCGGGCAGACGCCTTGTTGTTGAAGCACGGCTTGTCGTGGGGAGTATTCGGAGTGTCTCTGGTTGAATCGGGCTCTTGCCTTGAAGACTCTGATTTCTAATAAAGAGAAAACCCGGGTAGCCAGTTGTTTGGCTACCCGGGTTTTACTTTGTCGATATGTTCGACTGACTCCTAGTGGTTCTTGCGGCGCTTGATCAGCATGATGAGGGCTATCACTACGAGCGTTGCTCCCGCTGCTGCTGCGGTGGCGACTAGGGCGAATGTTTGGTCGCCGGTGTTTGCGAGGTCCTTCGCTGTGGTCGTAGTCTTGACCTTGGTGTCGGTCTTAGCTCCGTTGTCGGACTTGGGCTTGTCCGGGTTCGTCGGGGTCTCAGGAGTCTCGGGGTCCTTTGAGCCTTCGGAATCGGTTGGGCCGGCGGTGTTTACCAGCGTATGGTCCAGGAACTTCTTGGCGCCCGCACTTGCCTGTGAGAACAGGCGGCGCGTGCGGATCGGGGTGGCGTTCACCGTTGTGGGCGCCGTCTCCTCGGCCTCGATATTCACGAGCGTCGTGCCGGTGTCGAGGCCCACGTCGTAGTATCCCACGTGGCAGTAATACTGCGCACCGTCATCGTCTGCGGTCAGGTCAATCTCGAGCTTTGAGGCCGTTCCAGCCGCGAGGTTGCCATCGGCACCCACGAGCTTAAACTCTGTCTCGCCGCGGCCCTTGCGGTACCACATATAGGTCGGTGCCAGCCCTGTTTCGCTATCGTCGGCACCGAGTTGCTTCACATGGCCAATCGCCGAGAGCGTCAGGTGGCTTCCCGCCGTGCGCTCAACCGAAGAGTCGTATCCAAGATCCGACACCTCCGCAGCATCCGCCGCAGGTCCGCTCACGGTCATCGTCATGCCATCGGGCATGGTCTTGACCGTGATGATTGCCGAGCGAATACCTGTTTCGGTCGTGGATCCATTCTTAACGGCGGCGATGGCGAATCGATACTCCGTATTGGGCTGCAGCCCATCCCACTTGAGCGAGGTCTGCGTGTTGTCGGCAATCTTCCAGCTATTGACGACCGCATCCGCCGCATTGCTCTGCAGTATGCCCACGCCGTAGCTAAAGCCACTCTTGTTTGCGAGTACATCGTCCCAGCTAAACGTAACGCTGGTCGAATCGACGGCGTTTGCCGTAAAGCCCGTCACGGCCGGCGCGTCGGGCATCTCGACGTCCTTAACGTCATAGCCCACGATCCAGAACTGGTCGGTGTCCTTGGTGCCGAGCTTGTCGCCCGAGTCTGCCTCGAACTTGTCGACATCCACCGCGTTGACACCCAGACGCCACACAAAACCGTACTTGCCCTGCGCGGCCTCGGGCAGGTTGTCGACGGTGCCGCCGTATTCGGTCGATTCACTCGAGGAGTTACCCGTAGTAAAGCCGGCGTTGGCACCAAAGCACAGGCCGCCAAACAACTCGTGCTTTGCGAGCTTCGCGCCCATGACAACGCTGCCGTTCAGCGTCAAGCCGAGCTCGAGCTCCTGCTCCTTGCCCTCCTCGACTTCGATGGTCTGCTCAATGCTCGCCCCCGACTGCGCGGCGGCGCCGTTAAACCCATCGTGCGTGTAGGCGCGCGTTACGCCAGGCTTGCCCAGGCCAAAGGAATCCCCAACGGGAGTCTCGCCGTTGAGCGTCGTTTGATAGGTTCCGGGTTCTCCCGACCGGTTGGTCAAAAAGTAGCTGAGCGGCGTCATATTGTGCTGTTTGGCAATGCGGTCATAGGCCTCGACATTAACGACCGAGGTCTGCGCGCCGAGCGACACGGGCGCCGCCATCACGCCCTTGCCACCAGTTTCCTCATTTTCGATCTCATACTCGTAATAGACCATCGGAATCGTGTAGAGCACGGCCTTGTCACCCTCGCCGGCATGCGACTCATAGCTTACGCTTGCGCTGACCGTGCGCTCGCTCCGGTAGTCATAGCATCCCTCGGCGGCAAAATCGACTGAAGCATTCATCGCGACCAGGGGCGGACCGGTCTGCACCTCGACGGCAACGCCCAACTCGGCGCCAATGGTATAGCCCTGGGATGTCCCCGTGCCCTTTTCCTCTCCGTATGACGTGCCGCCCAACACCCGATAGCCGTATGCCTGCTCCAGATCCTCAACATAGGGCGCATCCTGCAGCACGGCAAGCACGCGCGGGTTGGTATAGACCTTGTAGCGGTCCTTGTACGTGATCTTGACGCTGTCGTTGTCGACATCGGGCAGCGCGAGCGAGATAAATGTGCCGTAGGTAGTGCCGCGACGGTTGCTCTCGCTAATCACCTGCTCCTCGCCGCGGCGCACCTTTCCGTTCTCGTCGAGCGAAAAATGCGAGGCGGTCATCCAATAGTAGTCATCGTTCTTGCGCAGGTCCTCGTCGCGGTGCTTGCCCACCACAGCGATAAAGCTCTCGTTATAGCGGTCCGAACCCGAGACGCTGCCCGCCTTGACGTCGCTGATCCACACCTGCTCTATACCCTTGTGGTCATGCTTGTTGCTGCTGTTGTATTGCTGGCCGCTCATGCTCATGGTTCCGACCATGGACCCCAAGCCCTGAGCCCCGCTCTGTGCCGTGTTGCAGGCAAAGTCGCGGAACACATCGCCGCCCACGAGCACCTCGTCGACCGCCAGCTGCTCGGACAGGCCGTCAAGGTTGGCAGTGGCAAGGGCAATAGGCGCCAAGGTGCACGGATAGCGCTTATCCTGAGCGCTATCCTTCCATGCGCTGTTGGGCACATGCATCAGCCCATAGGAGGCGAGGAGCCCGTCTCTGTATTCCTTGCAATCGGAAAGATTGAACTCGCCAGACTCCGAGTCAAAATACGCGTAGCGGTACAGCGCGCCGTACAGCCCCTTGCTGCCGTCAGAAGCGCCGTAATCAAAAGCGCTGCGTTGCCAGTCATAGCCCGCAAGAATAAGGCCCGTGACGGTTTCACCCGTCTTCTTTCCTTCTTCATCGTAGGCGGCAAACGTGCCGAACGTCGCATTCGCAGCGACCATGGTCTTGCCGTTCGCGGAGAGGGAGATTGCGCCCGCGTCGCCCAGAGCATCGACATGGACGAGCGCACCCTTGGATGCATCCCACGAAAACAGCTCGCAATGCGTCGACTTATCAATATTCTTCTTGCCGTAGGGTGCCGAGACCACGATGGCGAGGTCATCGCAAAAATCGCGATCGAGGTCGCCGGCCGCTAGCGAAACGACAGGAGCTGACTGAAGCTGCGTCCAGGAGTCGTTCCCGCCCTTGTTGTGCGTGGTGTAGTCCGTGGCGTTACCGGCATCGATCTTGACGACGCTTTGCTTCCAGTTGCCACCCTCCAAGTCATACATGTCGACTACAGCCTTGCGCACGCCGTTCTCGTCGACATAGCAGCCCGCGTAGACAAAAAGCTCGTCGACGCCGTCGCCATCGACATCGCCCGCCTCGACATCAAAGACGGCGTCGTGCTCTTGCAGGTAACCGGCATCCAGGTACTTAAAACGGCCTTCGTACATCATATTAGTGTTGACCGTCACCGGCAGGTGTGTGTCGAGAGTGCGCGTACGCCCGTTGCTAAACGAGTAGAGGACCAGCTCAACCTTTCCGGCGTATGACTTGCCGTCAATCGTCGTGGAGGAACTGTCGCCGTAGGCACGGAGCTCGGCAACGCGGCTCTTTTTGCCCGTGCTGGCGTCGCTGCAGAACTCAACACTCGTGGCGTGAATGCCCGAGAAACCGTTGTTGTCGTTGGCGAGTACTGTTGAGGACTCATTGTTGCTTAGGTACGACCAGTCGCCGCCGCCGTAATCGCTGTACTTGTAGAGGTCGCTACCCGTATCGAAGCTGTTGACGTTTTGCCAGAACTTTGCGGCGCCCCACACACTTCCATAGCCATCGGTGAGTTTGCTGCTGCCGCCAAGATCGCCGCGCTCGACGTTCTCGAGCTTGTCGCGCAGAGTGTAGCGATTGCCATGGCTACCGTTAACTGCCATATAGACCTCGCTGCGCGTGGCAAACGTCGTGGGAGTGGTGGTGGAGTAGGGGCCAACGGTATCGGCCGGAATGTCCTCGCTCGTGCCCAGACCCAGGGCTTGATAATCCTGCTCGGTCATATCGGTGATTGCGGGCGCGTCTGCCGCCTGGGCAACCTGGGGCGTGGCCGTGAAGCAGGCGACACTCGTGGCGATCAACGCAGCAAGCGCCGCCGTCCCGGCAAGCGGGATTTTCGACAGCCTACGGATACGGGGGTGCGGAACGTACATGAGGGACCTCGCTTTATTCGAGTGGAGTTGACTCATTTTTGCAAATGATACGTCCGATGCCCGATATCACGTGTCTCATTTTCGCCAACGGCGTGTCTCATTTTTGAGAATCCGAGATGCCGCGGAGATCTTATCCCAGCTCAAAGGCCATTTCTGGGATGTATTTTCCGTCGAGTGCCTCATCGGAAAACTGCATCCCATTTCAAGCGTCGATTCTGGGACGCACTTTCCCCTTAGACCCTCAACCGGAAACCGCATCCCACTTTGAGCGCAAATTCCGGGATGCATTTTCCGCTTGAGCCTCATTGGGAAACGGCGTCCCACTTTGAGGGCTGATTGTGGGATGCATTTTCCGGTTTTGCTCTCATTGGGAAAATGCATCCCGTTTCTTGACCGAATAATGGGACGCAATTTCCCGTTGGAGCGCCTTTGGGAAAGTGTGTCCCACTTCGACCGCCCAGAGTGGGATGCACTTTCCGCAAAGCACCTCAACGGGAAACTACGTCCCATTCCAAAGGCAAATTCCGGGACGCATTTTTCGAAAGCCTGCCCATCCGGAAAGCCCGTCCCACTTTGGACGCATCCGGGCACGGAACCATCGACCTATCAGGCCTCCCATCAATAAAGAGGCGTCCTCCCGGACGGCGGGGCACGAAGTTCATCGCGAGTTCCGCACGCAAAGAAGGCCACTTAATGTGGCCTTCGTCTTGCGCAGGACTGTAGAGCAGGGAACTTCGTGCCCCGACGCCCGGGAGGACGTTACATTTAGAAAGATGGACCGACCGCCGTCAGCGATGGGAGCTACTCCCCCAGCACGGCCTTCTTGGCGGCGGCAGACATGTCCTCGAGGTCTTCCTTGGTGGGGTGATCCTTTGCGGCAACCCAGTTGTCGAGCAGCATCTTAAAGCGGGCATTGTCGGGATCCTGCTCGAGCATGGCCTCGTAGCGCTGCTTGACCGCGGGACCCATCTTGCCCTGGCACATGGCCCAACCCGCAAGCTCGGCGTCATCGGCCAAATTGGAGGTCACACGATCGATAATCTGCTGATAGTAGCTCTGGTCAGCGCCAAAGCCGCAGGTGCCAAACAGGAACACGCGCTTGCCGTGCAAGACGGAGAGCAATGCCGCGACCGAAGGCGTGCACGCGCCCTTGTCGCACCAAAAACCGACGAGCACCGTGTCGGCCGCGCAGGCGCCCTGCGCCTCAAGCGCAACCTGGTCTGCATCCGCATCGTCGCTCAACGCCGCGGCATGGACAAACTCAACACCCGCAGCCTGCAGAGCGCGCTTGATCGCGCCCGAAACCATCCTGGTATTACCGCTCTTGCTGTTAACCACCAAAGAGCACGTCATAGTCACGTTGCCTCGTTTCCCCCAAAACTAAAGCCACTAATGCAATTTATTAGATGAATATCTTAGTACTAACGTGACAGATGTAAACCACCGTCTGTCGATTGATTAATTTGCCCCACGGGCTTGCTCACTGGGCGAATTGGCTGCGGTAGAGCTCGGCGTAGAAGCCGCCTGCCGCTAGCAGCTCGTCGTGCGTGCCGCGCTCGATAATCTGCCCGTCGCGCATCACCAGAATGCAGTCGGCGTTGCGGACGGTGCTCAGGCGGTGCGCCACGACAAAGCTTGTGCGACCGGCCATGAGCTCGTCGAATGCCGCCTGCACCTGCAGCTCGGTACGTGTATCGATGCTCGACGTTGCCTCGTCCAGCAGCAGAATCGCCGGATCGGTGAGCATGACGCGCGCGATGCACAGCAGCTGTTTTTGACCCTGGCTAAACGTGCCGCCGTCCTCGCCGATCACCGTATCGTAGCCGCCTGGCAGCTGCACGATAAACTTGTGCGCGTGCGCGCGCTTGGCGGCCTCGACAATCTGCTCGCGCGTGGCATCGGGGCAACCGTAGGCAATGTTCTGGGCCACCGTGCCCTCGAACAGCCAGGTGTCCTGCAGCACCATGCCAAAGGCGCGGCGCAGGCTCTCACGCGTGTAGTCGCGCGAGGAATGCCCGTCGACCACGATGCGCCCGGCATCGATGTCGTAAAAGCGCAGCAGCAGGTTGATGAGCGTCGTCTTACCGCAGCCCGTGGGGCCAACGAGGGCAAACCGCATACCGGGCTTGGCGTCGATGCAGATGTCCTGCAGCAGCTTGCGGTCGGGCACGTAGCTAAAGTCCACATGCTCAAAGGCGACCTCACCCTGCGGGGCTGCGAGCTCAACGGCATCCGCTGCATCGGGCTCTTGCTCGCGCGCATCGAGCAGCGCAAACATACGGCGCGCCGAGGCATAGGCCGTCTGGATCTGCGTAATGACGTTGGTGACCTCGTTGAACGGCTTGGTGTACTGGTTGGCGTAGGACAGGAAAATCTGCACGCCGCCCACCGTGAGCGCCGCGGGCACGCCCGTAATCACGCCCACGCAGCCGATCACGGCCACCACGGCGTAGATGATATTGTTGATAAAGCGTGTGCCAGGATTGGAGAGCGAACCCATAAACTGCGCACGCTCGCCCGCCGTGTAGAGCTCGGTGTTGAGGGCATCGAAGCGCTGTTGCGCATTTGGGCCATAGGCAAACGCGTCCACGAGTTTTTGCTCGCCCACATACTCCTCGATATGGCCGCCCAGCTGGCCCTGAATGCGCTGCTGAGCCGTAAAGCTCTTGTTGGAAAGCTTGGCGATAGCACCGGCCGCAAAGATGGAGAGCGGCGTGACGAGCACCACCACGAGTGTCATGGTCAAGTTGATGGAGAGCATAAACGCGAGCGTGCCCACGATGGTGATGACGCCGGTAAAGAGCTGCGTGAAGCCTTGCAGCAGGCCATCGCCCACCTGGTCGACGTCGTTGACCACACGGCTCATAAGGTCGCCGTGGGCATGGCTGTCGATAAAGCTGAGCGGCATGCGGCTGAGCTTGTCGCTTGCCTCCACGCGCATGTCGCGCACCGTCTCGTAGGACAGGCGGTTGACGCAGTAGCCCTGCAGCCACTGGAACGCCGCGGCACCTACCACGACAATTGCCAGCCTGGTGACGAGCGGCAGCAGCGCATCGAAGTCCACCCGCCCGGCAGCGACGATGAGGTCGATACCTTCGCCGATGAGGATGGGCGTGTAGAGCTGCAAGATCACCGAGATGGCTGCGCTCACAAACGACGTCGTAAACGAAATGCGGTGCGGACGCACGTAGCCCATCAGGCGACGGGTCACCGCGCCCACGGGATAGCGCTCGGGATCACCGGGCTGACGCGGGCCATCGCCCAGGTCGTTGAGGTTATCGTTGCCGGACACATTGGCCGTCATCGTGGCGACCGAACCGGAAGAAGTATACGGATTCATTTAGCAGCCCTCCTTTGTGCAGGTGGATGCCGGGGCGGAGTCCGAAGCGGGCGCCGCGCTCCCCTGCTGGCCCTCGAGCTCCTCGCGGCGCAGCTGCGACTGGCAAATCTCGCGATAGAGTTGGCAGCTTGCGTACAGCTCGTCATGCGTGCCCAGGCCCGCAACCGAGCCGTGGTCGAGCACGCAGATCATGTCGGCATCACGCACGGTCGAGACACGCTGGCTCACGATGACGGTCGTCAGCGGCAACCCGCCCTCGGCGGCGCCGCGCACGCTGCGCTCGCGGATAGCGTGGCGAAGCGCCGCGTCAGTCTTAAAGTCGAGTGCCGAGGCGGAGTCGTCCATGATCAGGATCTGCGGCGAGCCCACCAGAGCGCGCGCGATGGTCAAACGCTGGCGCTGGCCACCGCTGAAATTCTTGCCGCCCGCCTCGACCGGGGCATCCAAGCCCTGCGGCTTGTTGCGCACGAACTCGCTGGCCTGCGCCATATCGAGCGCCGCCCACAGCTCCTCGTCGGTCGCGGACTCGTCACGCCAAGTCAGGTTGCTGCGGATCGTACCGCTCACGAGCGACGCGCGCTGCGGGACGGTCGCGACCACATGGCGCAGCTGGTCGAGCGGCCAAGTGCGCACGTCGGTACCCATTACGCTTACGCTGCCGACGCCCGCGTCGTACAGGCGCGGAATGAGCGAGACGAGCGTCGACTTACCGCTGCCCGTACCGCCGATGATGCCGAGCGTTTTGCCCAGCGGCAGCTCCAGGGTCACATCGTCGACGGCGTTGGCCGCGCCCGCGCCAAAGGAGAAGCTCGCATGGCTCAAGCTCAGCGCGGGAACCGAAGCGGCATCGTCCGCCGCGTTCGGCTCGGGCAGCGCGACCGGCTCGTTGCCTTCGTCGGTGATACTCGGCGCGCAGTTAAGCACCTCATTGATACGCGACGCACTGGCGCTCGCCTTGGTAAAGACCACGACCAAGTTGGCGACATACACGATGGAGGTGAGCATCTGCGTCATGTAGTTGACGAACGCCATGACCTGGCCCTGCGTGAGCTCGCCCACGTTGACCTGAATGCCGCCCACCCACAGGATGGCGCACACGCCCAGGTTCATCACCAAAAACGTGACGGGGTTGAGAATCGACGAGAGCCTGCCCACCGCGATGGCGACATGCGCCTGGTCATCGGCCGCCTGGGCGAAACGCTCACGCTCATGGTCCTCACGCACAAACGCGCGGACCACGCGGGCGCCCGAAAGGCCCTCGCGGCAGATAAGCGCGATGCGGTCGAGCTTTGCCTGCAGCTGCTTGTAGTACGGGATGCAGTGCGCCATGGCAAACCAAAACACCAGGCCGATGGCGGGCGTGCAGATCAAAAAGATAATGCCGAGTTTAAGGTCGATGGCGAGGGCCGCAACCATGGAGCCCACCGCCAGGAAAGGCCAGCGGATGAGCATGCGCACACCCAGCGCCACGGCCAGCTGCACCTGGTTGACGTCGTTGGTGATGCGCGTGATGAGCGACGGCGTGCCAAAGCGATCGAGCTCGGCATAGCTCAGCTTGTTGATGTGTTCGTAGAGTGCGCCACGAATATCGGTGCCCATGCCCTGTGAGGTCAGCGCCGCCATCTTTTGGCAGACAAGCGTAAACGAGATGCCGATCACGGCCATGGCGCCAAGCAGCATACCGTAGTGGACGACGGCGTTGACATCGTGCACACCGATGCCCTTGTCGATCATCTGCGCAATCACCAGCGGCGTAAGCAGGTCAAAGATCACTTCGATCAGCTTACACGCAGGACCAATCACCATATAGCGGCGAAACTTACCGCCAAAACGCCTGAGCAGCTCAATCATAAATAGGCGCTCCCTATCATCATCCACACTCAATTCGAATCATGATAGTACCGCCACCCCAAAAGACGAGTAAACAGCTCGTTATTTCTGGCGAGATTCAAGAGCAGGTAAACCGCCTGATATACTTACATTAGTGCTACCAAGTAAGTCGCCAACCCTTGAAATGAGGTGCCGAGATGAACGACATTCTCGCAAGAAGAGCAAGACGAGCAACCATGGGCATCGCCCTTTCCGCGGCACTTGTCGCGGGAATCGCCCCCGTAACGGCGATCGCGGCAGAAACCAGCTCCCCCATCGATGCAGCTGCCTTGCAGACAGCAGCCGCGAACTCGAGCGAAACCGCGGCCACCGAAAAAGACAAAGCGCATGCGGCCATGCAGGAAGCGCTCAAAAACCTCGAAGCCGCAAAAGAGGCCGCGAGTCCCGAGAAAATCGCGGTAATCGATGCTGACATTGCCGCTTCTCAAGAGCTCCACGACATGATGTTGGCGGAAGCCGCCAAACGGAGGGAACCCCTTCCCGCCATGCAGGCGGACGTCGAGGGAGCCCAAGCCAAATACGATGAGGCCCACAACCGGGTAATCGAGCTTCAGGCAAAATGAAAAGAGGCATACGACAACGGAGATTACGCAACTGCTCAACAGTTGCGTTCGGAGATCATGATGGCAGATTCGCGAGAACGTTCTTGCGAATATGAGCTTGCCCACTACCGAAGCCGCCTCGAAAGTCAGAAAGGACACGTTCAGTATTTCGAGAGTGCGGCGGAGGAAGCCAAAGCCAGCGTCGACGAAAGCATAGCCAAGCGAAATGCGCTCACCGACGATTTGGAAAAGGCACGGGCGGCCTATGACGACGCCTGCAAGGCATACGAAGAGGCAAAAGCCGCGGCAGACAAGGCCGCCTCGCCCGAGATAACGCAACCGACCGAGACAACGCCTCCCTCCAGCTCGGCACAACCGGCCGAGACGGCACAGCCCGCCGGCTCGCCCGCGGCCGGCAAAGACGCCGCACCGAGCTCCGCCAAGCAGGCGAACACAAGCAACGGCAAGCAAGCAACTACGACCGCCGACAAGCTCGCAAACACAGGCGACACAACGCCAAGCGCAATCGCGCTAGCAGGAATCGCCGCCACAGGCCTCGGAATAACCGCCACAGCCACACGCCGCCTCAAGAACTCAAAATAGCGGCCAACGGTTATTGTCTCCGCCAATCCACAACCCCAGAAACAAAAGAGGCCCGTTTCCCCAACCCAGGGAAACGGGCCTCTTTAACTGCAAAATCCAAGCAACAGCACCGCCGTCTCTTGAACCACGTAGCCATCAATGCCCAGGCAACGCCAGCAAGCAGCACAAAACACGGGATTCAATTCTGCAGCTTGCGCCGTTGAACTCCACGAGCCTGCCCGTGTAGACGAGCCTGTCCACGACAGCCGCCGCCATCTTGTCGTCGCCGAACACGGTCACCCACTTGCTGAACTCTATGTTGGCCGTGACGATCATGCTCTGCCTGCCCTCCGGCACCGACATCACCTGGAACAGCAGCCTCGCGCCCTCGATGTCCAGCGGCACGTAGCCCTGCTCGTCCAGGATGAGGAGTTCGCGGCGGGGGCGACGCTCTCCGGGCTGCTGCCGCGTATCTCGCGGCGTAGAAAGGAGTAAGTACCATGACCAGCGCGAAGAAGATTTACCTCGCCGTGGCGGGCGGGCTTATTGCCGCGGGCATCGTTCTCGCGGGCATCGGCTTTATCGCCTCGGGCCGCAATCAGGCCGTGTTCACGACCCAAATCGACATGCGTGACAACACCATCGTGCTCGGCGGCGTCGAGGTGGACGAACCCGAGGGCATCCCGTTCATCAGCCGGCTCGCCATTCTTGGCGAGATCGACACCTCCGACGTCGCCGACCCCGCCGCGCCCTAGGCGCAACGAGCCCGGGCACTCCGTCCGCTAATTTGATTGAGATGGATCGCTCCTACTACGCGAGCATTGAGGTCGGGCAGCGCAATGTCAGCCTTTCAAATCTCAAGAAGATTACCGACGGCTTTCACATCACCATTTCGGAGCTCATGCGCGGTGTCGAGTAGATGATTCTCATCTGACTTGGCTCGTTCATGTTTAATCTGTCTCGTTAACCGAAATATGCAAATCTGGTTAATCAAATAATTGAAATCTGGTTAAATGAAAACTGTAAATTTGGTTAAACGCGCTGGTAAGCAATGGTGAAAACTATGCCAAAAAAGTACTACGCTAGAATTATCGAAAATGAGCTCGACCAGATGCTTGGGATATTCGGTGCCGTTCTCATCGAAGGACCTAAATGGTGCGGGAAGACAACCACGGCCGGGACCCGTGCGGCGTCCAGGCTCCTCCTCATGGACCCGTCGCGCAACTTCGAGAATCGCTTCCGTGCCGAGACGGACCCGGCGCTTGCCGTTTCTGGCGAGGTGCCGCGGCTGATCGACGAATGGCAGGAGGTTCCGAAACTTTGGGACGCGGCACGGTTTGAGTGCGACAACCGCGGCGGCGAGCCTGGCCAGTTCATATTTACGGGGTCGGCGACACCGCGAGACAATGAGCGGCCGATGCACAGTGGCGCTGGAAGGTTCGCTAAATTGCGCATGGACACCATGACGCTTTTCGAACTTGGGAAATCTAGCGGTGCGGTTAAGCTGTCGGGCATCATTTCTGGCGAAAAGTTCAGGGGCGCCTTCGGATCGATGGGTTCTGCCGAGATCGCCGAGCGCATCGTTTGCGGTGGATGGCCGGCGTCGATTGGGCGTGACGCGCGAATTGCGTCCGCGACGGCAAAACGATATATCGAGATAGTCGCTGAGGAAGACATCCCCCGCGTCGATGGCTCTCGACGAGATCCTGAGAAAGTGAAAGCCGTCATCGCGTCGTTGGCGCGCAACGAATCCACTCTTGCGACGCTCAAGACGCTTGTGGCCGATTTGGGTGGCGACGTATCGAGACAAACAGCGGCATCATACATATCCCTTCTTAGCAGATTGAGTTTCGTCTGCGATATCCCCGCATGGAATCCCGCGATGAGATCTCCGGTGCATCTGAGGGAGGCGCGTAAGCATCATCTTGCCGACCCGTCGCTTGCAGCGGCTGCGCTCGGGGCGACTGTGGAGACGTTGTTGTCAGACTTCAAGACACTTGGGCTGCTTTTCGAATCGTTGGCGCTCCATGATCTATGGGTCTATGCGAGGGCAAACGGAATGGGCCTTTATCACTATCACGATTCCCGCGATCTTGAGGTCGACGCTGTCATAGCGGCTCCAGGTGGGATGTGGATTCCCGTTGAGGTCAAGCTCAGTTCCGCTCAAATCGAAGAGGCATCTGACAATCTTGTTGCCGTCGAAGAGCGGATGGTTGCTGCCGGAAACACCCCGCCGGTTTCTAAAGTAGCGATTATTGGATTTGGTTCACAAGCCTATGTTACCGACCGCGGCGTCCAAGTTGTTCCATTGGACGTTCTCGCACCGTAACGCTGCGGGCGAAGTGAAATCGACGCATCTTTTAGATTTCTTCAATTTGTGCGTAAACCAACAATGCCGTAATTACGCTATGTCGTTAGTGCGAACATCGCATCTTCAGTAGTCGAAGCTCGTTCGCAAACGGACCTCTTTACTTGTAAAAACAAATGGCAACGCCGCCGTCTCTTGAAGCACATAGCCACCGATGCCCAGGCAACGCCAACAAGCAGCACAAAACACGGGATTCAATTCTTCAGATAAATGCGCCTTTACGGGTGATTTTTGGACGAAGTGGCCCGGCCGGCGGCGAGATATTTGGTAGTCGAGCGATCCCGCAGGCGCAGCCGAGGACCAGCGAGACACCAAATATCTCGCCGCCGGCCGGGCCAAATCGCGGCACCAAAAAGCGCCCGTGCGCTCGATGGATTCGGATGCCCGACAGAGGCTCCTTATGGCTGCTTCCTTCCGGACCTGACCAGATTCGGAACATGTCGTCATCCGAACCCATCGAACGCGCTAGGCGCTCGGTATATCTTACCTGCTCCCGCCCAGCAGGGCAAGTGGGGCGAACCCATCGGATGGATTCGCCCCACTCGTGCATATCGCTAGCGGCGCCTGCGGTACAGGGCCGCGCCGCCCGCGACGGCCAGCGCGCCGATGCCGGCCATGGCACCGAGTGCCGCCGCCGGCAGGCTGCGGTCGCCGGTGTCGGGCATGCCGCTCTTGGAGCCGTCGCCGCCGGAGCCGCTATCGGAACCGCCGCCCGAACCGCCGCCCGGCGTGCCGGGGTTCTCGGGGATGCCGGGGGTCTCCGGGGTGCCGGGCTCCTCGGCGTAGCTGTTGGTGAAGACCGGCGGCAGGTTGGCGTCGCCCTCGTAGGAGACCTTCGCCGACAGGTAGCCCGTCTTGGTGCCGTCTGCCGCCTCGTCGCTCACCGTGACGACGATCTTGTGCACGGCCTTGTCGTAGGTCACATGCGCCTGGCCGTCGTCGATCTCGCTCACCGTGAAGGTGTAGGTACCGGCCTGCTTGAAGGTCAGCGCGTCGAACGTGACGCTGCCGTCGGCGGCGTTCTTGACGGTCGACATGACCTTGCCGTCCCGGCTCTTGAGCTCAAAGCTAAACTGCCCCGCCTTGAGCTCGGCGCCCTTGAGCACCTTGGCGGCGCCCAGCTTGAGGGTGACGGGCGCAGCCTCGTAGCCGTTGGTGAACGTCACCGAGCCATCGCCCGTGGGATTGCCCTCGGCATCCACAAGGTCGTGCTTGACGGTGAGCTTGCCGTTGCCGGCATCGGTGACCGTCGTGCGCACGCGGTGCACCGCCCTGTCGTACGTCACGCCGCCCGCCGCGCCGGCGACCTCGCGCAGCTCGTAGCTATGCGTGCCGGGCGCGGTATAGGTGATGGGGTTGAGCGCCACCGTGCCGTCCGAGGCGTTCTTGCCCGTCACCGCAATACTCTCGCTGCCGTCGGCGTTGATCTCGACCAGCTGGAACTCAAACTCGCCCTCGACCAGGTCGCGGCCCTTGAGCTTCTTGCTCACCTTGATCTGGTCGGTGACGGTGCTCGGGGCGGGGCCGACGCCGTAGGTATTGGTGAACTCGAACGCGCCCTTACCCTCGGGCGTGCCCTCGGCGGGCAGGACCTCCGCGGCGAGCGTGCCCGCGTTGGTGTCCTCGACCACCTTGACCGTGAAGGTCCTGGACGCCACCGCGTCATTGACCACGCCGTCGACCGAGCCGGACTCGCTCACCCGGTAGGCGAACGTCTTGGTGCGCATGCCATCGCCGTCGATCGCGGCATCGTCGAGGTCACTCGGCTGCTTGAACGTGACGTGGCCCAGCTCGACGTTGCCGGCGGCATCGTTGACCGCCTCGGTCACCGTCTTGCCGGAGGCGTCGACCGGTGCGGGCGCGCCGTCCAGCGGCTCAATCTTGAAGGTGTACTTGCCCTCGATGTCGGCCTGCGTCAGGCCGAGTCCGGCCTGGCCGAGCGCCAGCGTCTTGGTGCCCGCGAGGTCGACCGTCGCCTCGTTGGTGCCGTAGCCGTTCACGAACGACAGCGTACCGTCGGAGCCCTCGGGGTAGGTCACGACCACATCCAGCCCGCCCTTGCCGTTATCGGTCACCTTGACGGTGATGTCGAAGCTCGAGGCGGTCGCCGTCACGCCGGCGGGCAGCGCCGCCGTGTCCTCGGAAACGGTATAGGGGATGGTCCAGGAGCCGTCGGCCGTCTTGGTGGCGGCGCCGTCCGCCACCATCTGCTCGAGCGAGCCGGTGGTGTAGGCGATGGGCGAGAACGCGAGCTCCGCGGCCTCGCCGTCGCCGGAGGCCCGGTTGGACGCGGTCGCGACCACGTTGCCCTGGGCATCGCGGACGGAGAACGAGAACTCGTCCGCCGCCGCGGCGCGGCCCGTCAGCGTCTTGGTGGCCTCGATGGACGCGCTGCTCTCGCCGCCGAGCGTGCCGGTGGCCTCGTAGGAGTTCTGGAACGCGACCGTCACGGGCGCGGGCAGCGACGCAGCGTCATCGGCCGTCGAGACCTCGCTGCGGGCGACCTCGACACCGTCCTCGACAACCGCGGTCGTGACCGTGAGCTTGCCCGTCGCGGCATCGTAGGCGGGCGCAATGGTCACCGTGCGCGGCGCGGTGTCGTTGGTGTAGCCCTCGCCGCCGAGCTTGCTCTCGGTGACGGTGAAGCTGTAGGTCTTGCCCGCGTCGGCATCGGTGAATGTCACGTCGCCCTTCGCGGCGCCGCCGATGAGGTCGACCACGGCGGCCTCTCCATCATCGGCCGCGGCCACAGCGTAGGCATTCTTGCCGGTCTTGAGGCCGAGCTTGGCGGCCGTCTCGGCGTCGGCGGTCACGGTGAAGGCGAACTGCCCTGCCTCCATCGCGCGGCCGGAGAGCGTCTTGGACAGGAGCACGCCTGCGCGGGCCGAGTAGTCGAGCCCGGTCGTGTAGGTGTTGACGAAGTCGCCGCCGCTCGCCTGCGCGATCGCGGGCGTCGAGGCCGTGAGGTTGCCGGAGCCGTCGTCGGTCACGGTCACCGTCATCGTGGCGAAGTGGCCGTCGTAGGACACGCCGGCGATGGCAGAACCGTCATCGGGCCTGACCTCGCGCACCTTGTAGGTGAAGGTCTTGGTGCGCACGCGCTTGCCGCCGACCTCGGCGAACCCAGCGTCCTTGATGTCATTGAGCGTGTAGCGAATGGAGCCGAAGTCGAAGGCGACCTTATCGCCCGCCTTGGTGACGGCGGCGGCCGTCACACTGACGGTCTTGGAGCCGTCGGCAGACCCCTCGGGCATGGGGGCGCCGTCCTCGCCCGTGAGCGCGAATTGGAAGCTATCGCCCTCCGCCCAGTCGCGACCCTTGAGCGTCTTGGTGAAGAGTCCCGCGGTGGAGACGTCTCTGCCCTCGGTGGCCGTTCCGTACGTGTTGGTGAACGCCGCGGTCGCGCCGTCCTCGGTCACGGCGCCTTCGGCCTTGGAGCCGTCAGCCCCGTTAACAGCAGTCGTGTAGCCCTCGGCGGCGTCCTCCGTCACGGTGTAGCGCGCGCCCACGGGCAGGCCGGCGATGGTCTTCTCCCCGCCGTCCTTAAGCGTGAAGGTCGCCTTGCCGTCCGTGAACGTCACGGCGTGCTCGCCCTTGCCGAAGGTGCCGGTGACGGGCTCGCCGTCCCCGTCGGCCAGCGCGACCGTGAAGCCGAACTCGCGCTGGCTGTCGCCGCCGACGACCGTCTTCTTGACGGTAAGGCTGCCGGTCTTGGCGGTGTTGGTAAAGATCGCCGCCTCGACCGTGCGCTCAGCAGCGTCGCCCGCATCGTCGGTCAGCTGTGCAATCTTGGTCTTGGCAAGCAGCTTACCGGCGCCGTCGTCGGTCACCGTGACGGTGGCACGATAGGTGGCCTTCGAGAACGTGAGCGACGTCTCGTCACCCGGCTGCTCGGCGATCACATAGGTATAGGTACCGGGCTTGGTGTACTCGATGGTACCGAAGTTGCCAACCTGGGCATCCTTGTGCAGCTCAATCGTCGACACGCCGTCCTTGGCACCCTTGGGCATGGGTGCCTCACCCTGGGCAGTCAGCGTCATGGTAAAGGCATCCGATGTCATCCAGTTGCGACCGGAGATCTTCTTTTGCACCTTAAAGGCGCTCTCCACCTTCGTGGACTCCACGCTGTAGACGTTGGTGAAGCCCACCTGCGTCGCCTGTCCGACGGTACCCTTCTGGGAGTTCGCCTTATCGACAACCGCAAAGCCGTCCTCGCTCGTCATGAGCTCACCCTTGGAGTCGAGCTCCTGCACCTCGTAGTGCGCACCTATGGGCAAGGTAACCGTGACGGAGCCGCCAGCCTTGAGCGCGATGGTGTCACCGCTCTTGATCTGTCCGCTTACATAAGTGCCATTGGTGCCACTGGGGCGACCGGCGTACGCAAAGGTGCCGGCCAGAGGCGTTGTGCCATCGGCCTGGTAGAGCAGTACCTTAAAGGTAAATGCCTTGTTGGGCGCGGTGATGCCTTCGGCGGCCGTGACCGCCTTGCTCAACGTCAGGCGCCCGTCAGAGACCTCATCGGTAGTGGTGTTGGTCTTGACGGCAGGGTTGTTGCCGACCGCCACCGACGCCTGGTTGGAAATATTGCCCGAAGCGCCACCGCTCTTAAACGCGTCCTCGGTCACGCGAACCTTAAACTGAACCGTGCCCTCCTTGCCGGCGGGAACGTCCGCCAGCGTCCAGGTGAGGTTGCCGTCATTGTCCTTGGAGCCGGCATCCATATGGTCGCCGGCGAACTCCACGAACTTGGTTCCCGCGGGAACGGCATCGGTGATCGTCACCGTGGCAGATGCGCCCTCGGTGTTCTTGTAGCCGATGGTGTAGGTGAGTTCGTCGCCCAGCGCCACACCCGACCCCGTCGAATCCTGAGCATCGCTCTCGGACTTCTTGGACACGTAGTTGGTCGTGGTGCCGGTATAGCTCTTGTTGTCAACCGTTACGGTAGCTTTGTTCTCAACGGTGCCGACCGCACCCTGGGCATCCTTCACAGCGTCCTCGGTAATCTTGACGCGCACGCGCACCGAACCGTGGCTGCCCGCGGGTTGCTTACCCAGGTCCCAAGTAAGCGACTGGCTGCTCGCGACGCCCTTATCGGCATACTCGCCCTCAAAGGCCTCGAACACAACGCCAGTGGGTAGCTCGTCTACCACGGTCACGTCGGCGGAGACCAGGTTGCCGTCAGCATTGACCGCAGTATTGACCCAGTTGATGGTATAGACGTAGGAGTCGCCCACAGAAAGCAGCTGCCCGTCGATGTCCACATTAGGCTTCGCGACCGTGCCGATCGTCTTGACCTTGTCACGCGTGTTGTGGAAAACGATCTTGCCGTTCTCGGTGCCATCGCGATAGGTCACCCTAGGCGTCAGCGTGCCGTCGTTGTTGTCGGTCACCTCGAGCAGCACGCGGCACGTCGCGGACGTATCCACGGGACGCACGCCCTCGGGCAGGCTGGTCAAGCGCTCCTTTGCCACCAGGTTAAAGCTATAGGTAGTGGTGTGGTCGTCATTGTGTCGTTTGATGGCAATGCCATCGTTGACGGCGCTGGCAAGGTCAATCGTCTGCCCATCAGTTCCGCTGGTAGCATCGCCAAGCTTAAAGTAAATCTTGCCGAAGTCGACCGTTGCGGTACCGTTCTCGCCCGCCTGGGTCGTGCCCTCATCCTTCTTTTCGAGCGAGCCATCGGCCTTCTCGGCATACAGGTCAAACGTATACTGACCCGCCTCGATCTTGTCGCGGGAGTCCATTACCTTCTCGGCAGCAAGACCCTCAAAGGTTCCGGTCGCGATATAGCTGTTGGTAAAGGACACCTGGGCCTTGGCGGTACCGCTCTCGGGGCCAAAGGTCTTCGTATCGCGGGGCTTTTCAACGTCGTTGGCGTCATAGTGCTTGACCGTGGTCACGGTATAGAGCGAACCGTCGCGGCGCTTCTTAACCGCAATCTCTACCATCCAATAGGTGGAGTCGTATGTATAGCCGCGCTTGCCGCCGCCATTTTCGACGATCTTGTAGGTGAACGTCTTGCCCACGTCGCCCGTCGCGAAGGTCAGGCCACCCAAAATACCGGTGTAGGACGTGCCATCGGCCTGCGGCTCATCGTTGGTAACGGCAAGCTCGCCCTTATCCTTGTCCGCGCGCAGCAGCGCCTTAAGCTTTTCGGTCGAGGCGGGGTCTTCGCCCGTCACCGTAAAGCCAAACATGCCGGCATGCAAATCCTTGCCCTCAAGCGTCTTGACAATCTCCAGACCGCCCTGCAGCTCGTAGCTCGTCGAGGTACTGTAGCTATTAGTGAAGATGAAGCCTTCCGAGCCGGTCGTGCCGTCGGCGCGGGCCACAAGCTTGCCGCCCTCATCGGTTACGGTGACCATCACGGTATAGACGTGCTGGTCATACTTCCACTCGCCAAGACCGCTGTTCGGGGCCGCCTCGTTAATGGTGAACTTATACGTGCCCGGCTTGTTGAAGGTGAGCGTCGAGAAGTCAATCTTATCGTGCTCGCCGTCCTTGAGGCCCTCCCTCGTTTGCTTCTGCTCGGTATAGCCGTTGCCCCTGCTCATCGAAGAGCCGGTGATGAGCTTGCCGTCGATGGCAGCCCGGGTAACATCGTCAGCCGCGGTCATGGCAAAGGTGAACTTGCCCTCAGCATCGCGGCCGGCAACCACCTTGGTCACGGACGGAGTAAAGGTTGCCGCCTCGGTGACCGTATAGGTGTTCTTGAACTTGACCGTCGCGGCGCCGGTAGACGTCGCATCCGACGGGTAGATCCACTGGCCCTCGAGCTCATCCTTGCCATCGACCTGCTTGCTTACCGACGTCGTGACCCTGAGCGTGCCGTCGCCGTTATCCGCTACGACGACCCTAACCGTATGGACCGTGTTGTCGTACGTAAAGCCCGTCGCCTTGTCGTCAATCTCGCTCACCGTATAGGTGAACGTCTTGCCAGCATCATTCTGAGTGAGGGTCAGCCCGCGCGCGGGAACCAAGCTCACGGTCTTGGGAACATTGGTCTCAACATTTGCGGTCTCGTAGACCTTGCCGTCCGTGGAAATGCCAACCTTGTTGGCAGATGTCTTGTCGGCAGGCTTGACGATATAGCGGAACGTGCTCTTGGGCGAGCCGAACACCGTCGCACCCTCGGGGTACGTCAGCGTCTTCTCGATCTGCAGGCCGCCATTGGCGCCATAGTCGAGACTTGTCTCATAGCGATTCACAAACGAGACAGCGGGCGTTGTGGTGCCGGCCTTGCTCGCATCGTACTGCTGCACGTAGGTATTCGCATCTTGCTTGAGCTTAGCAATCTCCTCGTCCGTCAGTGCGCTCGCATCGCCGGCATCGCCCAGCAGCGCCGTCACGCCCGCGCCCTTGAGCACGGTCGTCACGGTATAGAGCTTGGCGGGGTCGTTCTGGCGTGCAAGAATCTTGACGAGCACGATGGCGTCGCCGGTGTAGCCGGTGTCATAGGTGTAGCCGGCGGCCACAGGCTGGTTCTCGTGGATGCGATAGGCAAACGTATGGCCCAGGTCCTGCTCCGTGAGCTTGCGGGCAAAGAGCTTCTCTTTCCCGTTCGTGCCCACCACGGCACCGGACACACCGGCCTCCGCCGCCTTGTTGGACAGGTTAGTCTCGGCGCCATTGACCAACGTCTGAACGCCGTTGTACCAAAGACCCGTCACGGCAAAGGTAAACTGGCCCGCGGTAGAGGCGCGACCCTCAAGGGTCTTGCTCACCGTCACGCCATCAAAGGTACCCGATGCATGGTACGCGTTGGTAAAGGCAGCCTTGTCGGTTACGAGCTTGTCCGCATCGGAGGCACCGGTGTTGGCGTAGGTCACGCTCGACACGCGCAGCTTGCCCGTGTGGTTGCCCGACTCATCCAGATCGGTCACTACAACGGTCGCGCGTGCGGTGTGCTTGTCCATGGACATGCCCGCCTGGACATCCTGCGTAGCTTTCTCGGTGATGTTGAAGCTAAAGGTGCCTGCGCGGTTGAACGTCACGGTCGGGGTGGCTTCGGTGCCAAAGGAGAACGATGCCACGCGTCCCGACTCGGGCGTGCTGGCGACTGCCTGGTTAGTGTTAATGACAACGGCACCATCCGCTACCGCCTGCTTTGTGGTCTTACCCAGACTAGTTGCGCTGGCATCGTCCGTAGCGGCGGTAAGGTTAAAGGTATAGCTCTCGCCCTGGTTCCAGTCGCGACCGCTCACGGTCTTCTGACCCTGCAGGGTCACGCTCGTGGGCTCCACGATATATATATTGGTAAAGGAAGGCGTGGCGTTGTTGCCCAGCTGCTTTACCGAGCCATCCTTTGCGTCATTGTAGTAGTACTCGACCGAAGTCTGGATGCCAGCGCCCTTCTCGGCATTGCGCACCACGGCGTAATAGACCGATCCGTCGTAGGTCATGCCTGTAACGCTGCCGGGATTCTCGGCGAACTTGTACACGTAAGCGCGCCCCATATCCACCTGGGCGGTATAGGAGATTGCCGGCCAGGTCACCGTACCGTCGGCGTTATTGCCCACGTTCATGGTGTTGCCTTCGGCGCCCTGAGGCATGGGGGCCTTGACGCTTGTGTCGACCGCATTGGGTTTGAACGTTGCGTTGATATCCGCAAGGCCGCCAACACCCTCGAGCGTAAAGCTAAAGACGTTCTGGGAAAGCGGGAACGTCCCGGAGTTGTCGACTAGGTTCTTTTGAGCATGGAGGATGATGTCATGTTCGTGCTCATCGTAGCGGTTGGTGAAGGTTGCGTTCTTATTGGCAACATCCGTCTTAGTCTCGGCACCCGCGTCGTTGCACTCCTGTACCATCTTCACGCTCTTAACGACAAGAGCGCCGGCGTGGTTATCCTCCACCACGACCTCTGCGGTATAGACAGCAGCGGAATAGCTTATGCCGCCCGCCCGGGCGTCTGAGCCGGGGATAACCTCCGAGATGGTATAGATGTACGTGCCAGGCTTGGTATAAGTGATATCGCCAAACGTTGCCGTCTGGGCATTCTTGGTGAACTCGACCGTCGACACCTTGCTCTTGGCGCCATAGGGCATGGGAACGCCGTCCTCGGCCGTAAGCTGCGCGGTAAAGGTATCGCCATCGGCCCAACTGCGGCCCTCGAGAACCTTCTTGGCCTTCAGGCCATTCTGGGCATCGAGCGTCACGGAACTGGCACTGTAGTCGTTGATGAACTCAAGCTTGTTGCTTGCGGGGATCTTCCCGTCCACGAGCGCGGCGATCGAGCCCGTGATCGTGTTGCCGGGCCCCGCTTGCTCCTGACCGCCGGCCTTGCGGCTGACGAGTCTAAAGCCGGCCGGAAGCACCGACTCATCGGCAGAGCCGGTCACGGTGTTAACGATGCTCGCCAGCACATTGCCGCTGGACTCCTCGCCCTTGGTGGTGAGTTCGCTCACACTATAGCTGTCGTCCTTCTTAAGGTCGTATACGCGAATGGTCTCTCCGGCCTTGATGGAATGGGTGTCGCCGTTCTTGAGCACAAAGGAGTCGCCCACGGCGTTGCCGTTCGCATCGAACACGTGCGCCTCGTAGCCCTTCTGGGACTCCGGCAGGGTGAACTTAAACGTAAACGTCAGGTCGTTGTCTTTCGCGTCCTTAGTAGGCGCGGTTAGACCACTGTCTGCCGTCACGGTCTTGGTCACCTGCAGGCGTGCCACACGACGATCGGTATACTGCACGGCCGTTGCCGTGGTAAAGAGGTGATTGAGCTGAAGCGTGCCCAGGTCAGTGCCATTGGTGGCATCATCGTCTTGGTAAAGGGCCATGCGGTTGATGCCCGTGTCGGCAAAGATGGTCGCCAGCTGGCCGTTGCGATCGCCACCGTCCTCGACATAGCGCAAGACGGTCTTGGTACCCTGCGGCGTCTTGTCATAGCGCATGTGCATCATGCCGTCCGCAAGAGTCGGCGTCACGCCCTTGGCGGTACTCGTCTGGTCCCACGTCAGGTTGCCCTTATCATCTGCACCAGTCGCACTCTGCAGCTTGCCCTTGATGTGCGTAAGCGTGTTGTCGATGGAATCGGGCGAGCCAAACTGCGCCAACGAGGCAATGAGCGAGCCCGGACCGCTCATGCTGCGCACGCCATCGTTCACCTTGCCGGCATCAACGTACACGCCCGAATCGTCCACGATCACCTTGGTGATGGTGGAATTCATCTCGTAGCCATCCGGGCTCATCGATTCGCGCAGATAGTACGTACCATTAGTAAGGGGCGCATGGTTTACGGAATTGAGCGGGAAGCACGCCGCGCCCTCAATCTCATACGGGTAGGTCATCCCATTTGCCTGCACGGTGTCATACGGCGTGGCGCCAGGCTTGATGGCATACGTGCTGGGGCTATCGCCGGTAACGGCGTCGGCCTTGTACAGATCAAACGTTGCGCCGTTGACGGGCTCGCCCAGATCATCGACCTTCTGCACAAACAGACGGTTCTGGACGTTGGTGAGGTGGATCACGGTTGAGAACTGCCTGTTTGTCGCCTGGTATTCAACCATGGAGGTGTTCTCCGTGGTTGCCTCTGTCAGAGACGATGCCGTGGTGTGGTAGACCGCCACGGTATATTCGGAATTGGATTTGTCCGTCATCATGGCGGCATACTTCTCGATATCGCCGGGCAGCGACCTGACCGTCACCTCGTAGTCGCCCTTGGTGTTGACGGCAAAAACGCTCGTATCCGCCGATTTGGCGGCCTCGACGGCACCGGCAATGCCGTGTGCGGAACGCAGCTTGTAGCCATCGAGCGGATTGCCCGTGACTGGCGTCCATGAATCTTCGCTTGTGTGATCCCCATTCGCATCGGTGCGTTTGAGCACGACGGCAAAGGTTGTGCCCGAGTTAATGGGGTTGTTCTTATTGTCTTGCGTGTTTGCAGGAAGGGAAATGGTCTCCTTCGCGGCCAGATAGCCGCCGTTGAGCCACATGCGGCTACCCGTCCATTGCGTTGCGCCGTCGGCCATGGTGACCGTTGTTTCCGGTGCAACAACCACGCCACCCGAGCCACTCGCCGCAGCTTGCTTGTACTGCAGGTGCAGCTCGCCTGGCGTTGCAGTGGTCGACGAGGTCAAGCTCGAGCGGTATCCCTCAGGCAGCTTTTCTTCTTTGAGTACAAAGTAGTCGCAATGATTGGTGTTGTGTTCTTCGTCGAACGAGAGAACCGAGCCACCCGGCTTCAAAAGCACCAGCTGACCCTTGTCGTCCGTCGTACCCAGGGCGATGGCCTCGCCTTGCGTGTTCCAGTTGGCATCCGACCGATACAAGGCAAACTCGGCGCCCTGGACCGCCTCGCCGTTCTGGTTGACCTTCTCGACCTCGGACGACGGCAGGGTGGTGAGGTTGAACTTAAGCGACATATTCGATGCGCCCGCGCCGCGCTCCAGATAAAAGAAGCTCAGCGTGTGCTTGGTGCTGTCGCGGAAGGTGTTGTCGCGGAAGTTTTTGGTATCTGCGCCGGCGGCGTCGAACTTCGCCTTGATGGTGGTATTTTCGATTTCCTTCTTGGTTCCATTCGCACCGTCGACATGACCGACTTTTACTTCACCAGTGGCGAAATTAATCTTAAGCGTTGCTTTCTCGTGAATGCCGCCCAGATCGCCCACGAGCACGCCGTCGATATACACCCACACATCGTCGTCGCCCGAGAACTCAAAGACCATGTCCTCGCCTTTAGTGGTCTTGCCACCGTTAGGCTGGACAAACTCCGTGGTCATGGACATGCCAAAGTGATGGTTGAGATCCGTGCTTCCATCAACGATCTTTTTAGGGGAGAGGTTGTTGCCGTTCTCATCAAAAACCTTGCTTGCAGAGTCAAAGGGAAAGAACTGGCCCAGATTGGTTTCTTTGCTCGCATCGCCCTTATATACGCCCGCTTTATCGTAGACGTCAAAGGAATTGGTCGTGAAGTTATACACAGCGTAGTTGCCGTTAGAGCCGTTAGAGCCGTACGAGTCGTAGACGTAGTAACCATCCTTGAGCTGGAAGAGGCCCTTCACGTTGCTGTAGACAGCCTTGCCATCCTGCTTGCCATTTGCCTGACTGTCATTATTAAAGAGATAAGCCAGCGACTCGTCGGTGTAGTTAACACCCTGGCCTTGGGAGGCGTAGGTGCCAGCCTTGATCTCCGGATAGCCCTTTACAAGCTGGTCCTTAACAAACTGTAGGCGACCGTAGCCAGCAGTACCGATTTTGCCCGTCCACTTGTTAATGCCCGTACCGGCACCACCATTGAACTTGAGCTGACGGTCTTTATTGATGCCGGTGTTGTCATTCTTGTTGTCATTGTTTGTGTTCTTCGAGCTATCGTTATCGCCGTTCACGACCCAGTAGTCGAACAGATTGACCGTGGTGCCGGTGGGATTCACCGTCTGCACGGTATGGTTGCTATAGGGAACCGTCTGATCGGCCGACGCGCTCGTCGCACCAAACATGAGCGCACACGCCGCCAGCGGGACGGCCAAAACCCTTAAGGCGCGCTTGGCAGTATTGGTTTTCTCGCCAAAAGGCTCCAATATTTCTCGAACTCTCGCACACAAGCGATTCATGAAGGCCCTCCCCAATCCATGAGGACGGCAAGCAGTAGCTCGTTATATGTGTGTCGTCGTCCCCATCGATGCAAATATACGCCCCCCCCGCGCAGAAACGCAAGGCGGGTCATCGCTATATGTTTAAAATTGTAGCAATTTGGCTGACCCAAAATTCCTCATCGGGTTGCCACTCAGGCGTAAAAGTGAACCATTCGCGCCACACAAAGCAGCTAATGGTCGCGCGCGCAGACGTGGTGTAAGAGTGTCCTGAGGTCCGTCGCTGCAAGTCCCGATGTTACTCCTTCTTGAGACCGCGCTTCTCGACTATCTCGTCCACTATCTCCCTGGCGCGCCGCCCGAGCGCGCGGCGCCTCCCCTCTGTCGGGGCCGGCCTGTCCGCGGGCTCGGCG
>JAIHTM010000257.1 GCA_022713905.1 Collinsella sp. | reverse complement strand
GCTCGATGCCGTTTACACGCCGTTTACACACCTCCCAAGCTGTCCGCGATGCGCTCGAAAGCCTGCGCGGCGGCTTGGTCGCGGCCCTTCATCAGATGCGCGTACGTCTTGAGCGTGGTTGATTCGTCGGCATGTCCCAAGCGCTCGGAAAGCGTCTTAAGGTCGACGCCCTCGGCAAGGCACCACGTCGCGTGAGTGTGGCGAAGGCTGTGGAAGGTGCATTTCTTCGACAGCCCCAATCGGTTTCGAAGGCGGCTGAAAGCCTTTGAGACCGTGTTCGGGCGCATGTACGAGCCGTCTACGGTCACCAGCGGCGCGTTGGGCGTGAGAGAGCTGCAAAACCCGTCCTGCAAGCCCAGGAAGGCGTACACGGCGGCGAAGTCCTTCTCGGTAAGGCTCACGTTGCGGCTGCGCTTGCTCTTGGTCGTGTCCCTGCGCTCCACGCCGCCGTGAAGCTCGACGACCGTTCCGCACACGTGGATGTAGCCGAACCGACGCGACACGTCCCGCCTGCGCACGGCGCACACCTCGCCGACGCGCATGCCCGTATGGAGCGCGAGCCATGCGGCGAACGAGTAGGCCGCCTGGCGCATGGTCTGCGCATTGAGCACATCGGGCGCGATTTCACTTGAGAGCGCCTTGTTCAGCGTCTCGAAATCCCATTCGTCGATGGCGATCGCCTCATGCTTTTCCTCGCCAGGCTCTTGAACGTAGAACATCGGGTTGCTCTCGCAGATGCCAGCGTTCACCCAATGGTTGTATGCTCCGCGCAAAAAGTAATGCACTCCGCGAACCGTGTTTCGGCTCAAGCCCTGGCCGCTCTTGTCCTTCGGCAAGAGCAGCTTCGTCTCGAAGTCGTTGAAGTCCATCACGGTCAGCTCGCCGACGGTTTTCCCGGCTAGATATTCGGCGACGTACTTCGTGGACGTCTCCCAGCGGTTGGCGGTCGCGGGAGCTATGTCCTTTGCCATGCGCTCGGCCCTGTACTCGACCAGCATGTCTGCTATGAACGCGCTCTTGACCTTGCCGCCCGCCGATATGCTCGCAACCCACTCGTTCGCGAGCTCTTGCGCCTGCGCCCGCGTGCTCGCTTCGGGAAAGCTCTTGCGCGGGCGGCGTTGCTTGCCGTCGACCGTCTTTCCAAGGTACGGTTGCGCATACCAAACGCCTTTGGCATCCTGCTTGACCTCAACGCCCATGGCTTCCGCCCTTGTCGTTGATTACCTCGATGGCATCGCCTACGATGTCAGACCACATGACGAGGTCTTCGTAGCTGACCTTCACGCTCTCGCGCTCGCGCTTCTCGCACGTCAGGATTCGGCGGCTCATGTCCTGCGAGACCATGCAGAGGTTGTCGAGCACGTGCCGCTTTCCGAGCCTACTCATCGAAATCACCACGCGTTACCGTCACCGTGACGCCAGAGACGCCAAACGTGCGCAAGAGGAACAACAGCGACACGACTAGATCGCTCACGGCCTTCTGGATGTCCTCGACCCTTGCGTTGTTTACCCCGTCCTTGATTTCGATGCCGAACTTAACGCTACTCATCTCCATCACCCTCAATCGCGCGAATCACGTTGTCGATGCACTCGCGAGCTTTTTTGAGGTCTTCGGTGCCGTTCTTGTCGCGCCATCGCCACAGGTACTTGAACGCGCATCCCTGCATGTAAGCCGTATAGAAGTCAGTTCCGAGCATGGATTGCATGGCGGTCTTGCATTCAATGCCGGTGTGGCCTGCATAATGCGCGGGCTTTGTCACAGAGTCGAAACCGCAGGGCTCGAGATTCGAAACGTTCGAGCTCTCCGCACTCGTATCGGGCATCGCGCAATCGACCCAGTCCGTATCGAAGTCGTCAAGCTCGCCGTTCTTATTCGCTTCCGCGACTGTCTTCTCGAAGTTCTCGGGGTCGGTCAGATCGCCGACGCGTTTGACGTATGAAGTCATTCGTCTTCCTCCTTGATTTCTTGAACCCAAGACGGCGGAAAGAGAATGCGCGCACCGCAACCAGGGCAATATTTCAATCCGATGGGCTTATAGGGATATTTCGGTTCAAACCAGGTAAGGTAACCATCCCAATCAAAACTGAGTTCGAATCCGCATTCATCGCAGCTAAAATAAGAGCAGTCATCAGAGGGTTTGGTTACACGCTCATGTTGCAACTCGTCATCCCAAACGCCATAAAACCACTCAGGCATAAACTCGCACTCTTTGTCGGGAACGTAGAGCTTGCCGTCGCATTCGATGATGTCCGGCTCGCCCTGCGGTTCGAGCAGTCGCAAGACTCGGCTTTCTTGGCTAGCCATTGGCGACCACCTCCGCACCGCAATGTGGGCAGAAGTGAAGAGCCATTCCTATCTTGTCTGTTTGCACCTTGCAATGACATTCGGAGCACTCAAACCATTGGACAGAGCCTACCGACTGCATTCCGCCATGGCTCACGAGGTCGTGGCATGTCGGGCGGTCTATCAGGTCAGCAAGTCGATTAAACACGTCATAGCCGCGAACGCACTGAATCGCATCGCGAATGTTCTTGCTCTCGCGGGCGTTCGGCACCGGCTCGGACGGATAGAAGCGACGCAGACGCTTGGCGTACATATGGCGTTGCCCACCGCTAACCTTCATCGCTCGCCACCTCCAAAATCTCTCGGTAATTGCAGTCGAAGCCGTTGCCGAGCCATTCATTGACCCAGCGATAGAAAGCGAAGAGAAACGGCATCGAGTTTTTATCGTCTGCCCATCCGCAAAAGCCAATGAACCCATCTGAGTTGAACGAAATCGCTTCGCGACCAGTGAAGTACGAGCCGTCGCAAAACAAGAAGGCCGATTCAATGCCGCCAGTGCGAGGATTCATCCTGATCTTTGAACAGACCTTGCCGCGATGCGAGGTGTGCATGTTGGTGTTTCTTGCGTACGAGCATTCTCTGTTGTATCGCGCAAGCTCGATGGCAATGAAGCCTTCCAGCGCGTCGATATCGTTTGGGGTGAGGTCGGAATATAAGAAGCGTTCATCGAAAATCTCACGCAGAACGTCGCGCGACAGCCCCAAATCGAACTCGTAATCGCGCGGCACGGGATTAGGGTCAACCTCAATTACGATTTTCTGCACCTTGCTGCTATCCGATTCGCTCATTTCTTGTGCTCCTTCCTCGCTTGCCACCACATGCGAAGCACGTCGCGCAATGTCGGGTTTACTTCCTTGAATGTTTCAATGCTTATGTCTTCAAGGTTGAGAGTGACGCAACCAGACGTGTAATGACGATCTGCGAAATACTTCTGCATCTCGTCGGCGTATACGTTTCGCCATGGTTTTTTCTGGCCTGCTCTGCTTGGCGGGAAATCAGATGGCTTATAGACCTGCGGTGCCGGAATAGCGCGGCCTTGGCGCTTAGCTTGGAGCGCAATGCAATTTCGCATCATCGACGTTGGAACGAGGATTGGTATATCCGTCTGCTCCGAAAGCTCAATCAGCGCTTGCGTCTTTCCGCTTTGACGATGGCCAACGATGAAAATCGTCGGACGTTTGCACAGCTCTTCAAAGCTCGCTTCGTCACGCGTGATTAAGCTCTTACCCGATTCGCTCATTGCCATCGACCTCCTTCGCATCCTTCTTCAATGCCCTGCACTTCCAGCAGGCGTCGCGGTCTTTGATGTACCAATCCTTCGGTCGCTCGATTCCGCAATAAGGACATCGGCGAGTCGTGATCTTGTTGATGTAGCTGCCAAACGGCATCTTCATCAC
>JAIHTM010000256.1 GCA_022713905.1 Collinsella sp. | reverse complement strand
GCGTGGCCCATGTGGCGACGCTCCTGCCCGAGGGCGCGCCCAGCGGCTACGCGGATCCGGAGCGCCTGTTCAACGCCGCCCAGGCGGCGGAGCGCGGCACGGGCGTGGCCGCGAAGAAGATCATGGTGGCCCTGCCGCGCGAGCTGGACGAGGGGCAGCGCGTCCTGGCGGTGGAACGGTTCATCCGTGAGAACCTGACCGCCGGCGGGTACGCGGCGACCTACGCGATCCATTTGGACCGCGAGGGGAGGAACCCGCACGCGCACATCCTCGTCGCCAACCGCAGGATCGACCCTCGGACCGGGGAATGGGCGCGGCTCAAGCAGAAGACCACGTTCGCGCTGGACGGGAACGGCCAGCGCATCCCGGTCATCGACCCGAAGACCGGCGTGCAGAAGGTGGACAAGCGCAACCGCAAGCAGTGGAAGCGCGTCACCGTCAGCGAGAACCCTTTGGGCACCAAGGCCATGCTGCTGAGCATGCGCGAGAGCTGGGCCGACGTGTGCAACGGGCTGCTGCCCGAGGGCGTGCGCATCGACCACCGCAGCCTTGAGGAACAGGGCATCGACCGCGTGCCCACCATCCACGAGGGCTACGCCAGCCGGGAGATGGAGAAACGAGGCCAGCCGTCCGACCGCATGGCCATCAACCGCGAGATCGGAGCCTCGAACCGCGACCTGGCCGAAGGCGACGCTGCCGTGGACGCCCTGCGCGCGCACCAGTCCGAACTCCGCCGGCTCCTGCGCGACATGGCCGACCGCGCCGCCCAAGCGTTCGACCGGATGCTGGAGAGCATCGGACACGGCGTGGACCCGTCCGACGCGGTGGAGGCGATGCGGGACCGGGACGGCATCAACCTCATGATTCCCCGGAACGCCAAGGATTCCGACCGTCCCGTCTGGCATGCCTGGCTATACGACCGGCACGAGTGGGCGGCCATTCCCTCCCACGTCCTGCGGGAGGGAATGCGCACTGTGGGCCGCGTCCGCGCCGCCATCGGCACGGCCCTGCATCGTTGGCGGGACGCGCAGGCCGCCAGACGCGAGCGGATCGCCCGTTCCACGCCCGCCCAGGCGCCCCGCTTGGCTGACGTGGCCCGTCAGGCGCGCGAGGACGCGGGACAACCGGCACACCAGCCCCGTCCCGTCAGGAAGCCCGAGCAGCAGCGGGAGCGGCCCGTGAGCCTCGCCGCAGCGGCCAAGGAGGCCAGCAAACAGCTCAAACGGGAGCAACAGCAGGAGCCGGAACCAGAGCCGGCACTCGAATGGAACCCGTGGGACCCGGCCGACCCCATGAACCTCGGCATGGGCGGCAGCCAAGGCTACGGCCTCGGCCTCTAGACGTGAAAGACCCTGGCCCTTGCCGCGCTCCAATTGCACGGGAGGCACCGGGGTCAAGCGCCAGCCTAGTCGAAAAGCGGCACCTCGTTCTTGTGGACCTCATTTCTGGCTTTTTCCTCGGCCTCGGCGGCACGCTCCTTACGGGCACGGTATGCGCGTTCTTTCACCGTGGACAGAGAAAGGTGGAAATGCTTGGCGGTTTGAGTCCATGAATGTCCATCATCATCGTGATATGCGCGGATCGCCTCGCGTCCAGCCGCCTGTTCATCAATCCAATCAGCACGGGTCTGTGCTGCCCATCTCATGATGGTGCGTGGAGTAACGTCATACATTTCAGCGAGTTGCCGCGCGGGCAGGGGACGCTTCTTGCGAATCGTTTGAATAACCATTACGTCATCTCCTCGCTCGCGAATAGTTCGAATGTTTCTCGTCTGGCCTTGCCTGACTTTTTCCCTCGGGCGCTTTGGACGGTGATGAATGTCGCCTCGTAGACGGTGGGGCCGTCGCGCCACATGCGGCTTTGGGTGACGATCCACTTGTGGATGCTCTTGGCGATCTGCTCGACCTCCGACCATGCCAGTGGCTCGGGGAATAGTTCGGCGTTCATTTCGTGCGCCTCGGCCGAGATGGCCAGCCGCAGCCCCTCGCTGTCTCCCCAGTGGTGGCGCACCTCCCTGTACGCCCATGTGCGCGCCGTCTCGAACAGATGGCAGTTGCGGCCCAATCCGACCACGTTGCGCCGTTTCGTGCGCTTCCACGAGGCCGGCGGCATGTCCCCGGACTCCTCCAGCGCCTCGCGCAGTTCGTCCAGCCCGTACAGGTGATCGGTGACCAGTTCGCTGTTCCACGCCTCGTGCAGCGGGTTCTTGGTCATCAGCCCCGAATATCCCTTGTCCCCGTCGCACGAGCGGCGCAGCCCCTCCGTGACCGCCGCGGCCAGGGCGAGCGGCTTGCGCCGCGCGTATTCGGTGCGACTGAACGGGGCGGCCAGCGCCCACACGGCGTGCGCGTGGCCGTTTCTCGGGTTCTCCACGATCACGTTGGGCAGCATCCCCTCATGCTCCCATAGGGCCATCGCGCGGGCGTTCGCGTCGTCGATGTCGACCACGAGCAGGTCGCTGACGGTCTTGGGGTTCGCCTCGATGTACCGGTAGCCCTCCAGCGCCTTCGCCCTGGGCTGCCGGTACACGCCCTCGATGAAGTCGTTCGTGCACAGCGGGCGCAGCGGCAGGTAAAGCTGCTCCCACTGCTCACGAAGTTCAGTACTCATAGCAACGATGATACGACATATTTCCGACATGTCGGAAATATGTTACGAACCAAGTCAGATATTTCAGCCCAGCAGAGCGAGGGCTGCGCCGTCCCGGCTAGGCCCACCGATCCGGCTGCTGCGCTCCTGTCCGGTGTTCGATGCGCTGGGGGTTGGGCGTGAAGCTTTGCGGCTGGGCGTGGGCTGGCTGTGGTGCGGTGGCTTGCACGGTTCGCGATGCCGCCGCTGCCGTGCCTGTTGTGGTTTCGGACCTTGGCAATCTGGGGATGCGCCGGTCGATTACGTCGATGACTCTCATGTCCACGTTGCCGCCGCGGGACGGGTCGTAGACCGAGATGATGCCGTTCAGACCATCCGAGAACGTCTGCCGTCCTTCGTCGTCGTACGCGCCGCCGTGCGCTTTTTCCACTATCGCTCCGGTCTCCACGAGCCTTTTGGTGCGGGCGTTGCGCTCCTGTTTGGCTTGTTTGGCCCTGACCATGCGCTGGTGCTCCCGGATGCGCTTGATCTTGTTCTCGTCGTCCTCGATCTGCTGCGCGAAGCTCTTCGGCATCTCGTTTCCTCCAATCGGTTCAATCATCGTCCGTTATCCGAGGATTATAATCGACGGCACAAGGCAGGACGGAGGACACGGAAGACGCGTCGTGGACGTTCCCCGCATATCCGGTCGCGGCCCGTCCCTCCGCATGGCGGAGGGCGCACTTAATGCTACCGGAGGTAGCATTGTGTCAGTGCGCTCTCCCGAGGGGGCCAAGGGCTCCGCCCTTGACGATCCCGCCCCTGCCCGGGGAGGGCCACAGGGCTCCGCCCTTTGGATTCCCGCCCTGCCGGGGGCGCCTCCCGGCGGGCTCAAGGGGCCTCGGGCCGGCCCCTTGAGAATCCCCGTGCCCGCACGCGTGGAAGGAGGTCGCCGTGGCGATCTACTCGTTGAACATCTCCAGCGCGTCCAGCGCCGTGGCCGCGTTGTCGTACATCACGTCGATGCGCGTGCGGGACGACGCGAGGGGCGAGACCTATTCCGGGTTCGGGCGCAGGGAGCGCGTGGCCCATGTGGCGACGCTCCTGCCCGAGGGCGCGCCCAGCGGCTACGCGGATCCGGAGCGCCTGTTCAACGCCGCCCAGGCGGCGGAGCGCGGCA
>JAIHTM010000255.1 GCA_022713905.1 Collinsella sp. | reverse complement strand
GTGGAATAGGGACTAAATGGGAGCCTCAGAGGCCAAAAGAGTCCCTATTCCACCGCAACTTCATGGGGGTGTGTGACAATGCCCGTCGGAAAACATCTGCTGTCTTTGGGGGTCTATCTATGCTGTACGAGTTTTGTGCCGAGAACTTTGAGCGGGTGCCGGCGGCTATCGATGCCGGTGCAAGGCGTATCGAGCTGTGCGACAACCTTGCCGTTGGTGGCACTACGCCTTCGGCCGGCGTTATCAGCGCTACGACCAACTATGCTCACGAGCACGATGCACGGGTGATGTGCATGATTCGCCCGCGTGGCGGCGACTTTCACTACAACCAGGACGAGCTGCGTATGATGGAGATGGATCTGGGCCTTGCCGTAAGTGCGGGCGTTGACGGCTTGGTCTTTGGCTGCTGCAAGCCCTGCGCTGGCGGATGGGCGCTCGACGAACTTACGCTTGGCGCCCTCGTGATGGCTGCGGGCTGCGCGACCGAGGAGTGCAAGCGCGATCCTATCGACATCACTTTCCACATGGCGTTTGACCAGCTCTCGCCCGAGGCTCAGCTGGACGCCATTGACACGCTCGCCGACTGCGGCGTCACGCGCATTCTGACGCACGGTGGCACTGCCGGTACGCCGATCGAGGACAACTTCGAAAACCTGGTCCGCTTGATCGAGTATGCGGGCGACCGCCTGACCATTCTTCCCGGTGGCGGCATTTCCACGGCCAATCGCGATACCGTGGCGGCGGCACTGGGCGTCTCCGAACTCCATGGCACCAAGATCGTGCCGCTGGGGGTATAACCCGTGGCGCTGGTATTTGACGTTCAGCAGGCGAACGGTAAGCCCGACGACAACCGTCGTCCCGGCACCGCGTGCCCCTTTTGCGATACCGAGGAACTCGCCAATATCATCCGGCGCGACGGTGACTGCATCTGGCTCGAGAATAAGTTTAAGACCTTGCGGGCCACTCGCCAGACCGTATTGATTGAGTCGTCCGACCATGACGCCGACCTGGTGACCTATGCGCCGGACGAGCTGCATCATGTTATGCGGTTTGCCCTGGATTGCTGGCAGCGGATGATTGACTCCCGGCAGTATCGCAGCGTTCTCATGTACAAGAACAAGGGCCCACTTTCGGGCGGTAGTCTGGTCCATCCGCACATGCAGATTGTGGGTTTGGAGCAGGAGGACGGCTATGCGGCGCTGACCTCAGCCAACTTTGAAGGCATCGATGTCTGGCGGCAGGGGAGAATCTCGGTCAACATCTCAACCGAGCCGATCATGGGATTCTTTGAGGTCAACGTCTCGGCTCCACAGGGAATCGCCGCCAGCGATGACGCACGAGACCAAGCCGAGGCGGATCTCTTTGCCGATGCGATCCAGGTAGCTCTGCGCTATATCCTAAACGGGCACCACGGTGGTCGCGCAGAGTCGTACAACTTGTTCTTCTATCACCTGGGCGGTCGGACCATTGCCAAGGCGCTGCCGCGTTGGGTGGTTTCGCCCTACTTTGTCGGCTATCGTTTGGCCCAGGTTAATGCCGAGACCACGCTCGATATCGATGCTGAGCGCCTGCGTGCGCATCTGGAAACGCTCGTATAGCAAGACTATCACCCGCGTAATGCGGACAGTCTAGCGTTCCATGGCATCGCGGCTGGCCTCGACCCGCTTGCGCTGGGCGGCGCGCTCCTCGCCGGTCAGACGCTCAAAGAGGTGTCCGATAATTGAGGCCAACACCTGCTGAAACAGCGTGCCGCACATGACGGGAAACACAACTTCGCCCGGAAAGTATTGCGTGGCGATGACGGCACCCGAAGAGATGTTGCGCATGCCGCAGGTAAAGCACATGGTGGTCGTCTCGCTATACGGCAGGTGCAGGGCCCGGGCGATCAGGACGCCGATGATAAAGCCGCTGATGGCGAACACCAGGATAAAGAGCGCGACTTCTAAGCGCTCAACATTCATGTGTAGCACGTACTCGCTCATAGCGGTGGAGTTGGACGCGATGACGCCCATCATCATGAACTTGCAGGCGGGCGAGAGCGCGGGGGAGAGCTTCTCGTGTCCCCATCCACGCGTGAGCTCGTTGATCACGATGCCGAGCACGGCGGGGATGGCGATCATAAAGGCCATGTCTTGCATCATGCTCGGCACGTCGATCGAGACGGTGGCGCCCAGCAGGAGCTTGAGCGTAAGCGGAATCGTCACAGGTGAGATGACCGAGGACGTCAGGATGATGGTGAGCGTGAGCGGGCCGTTGCCGCCGAACATGCTAATCCACATAAAAGCGGTGACGGCCACGGGCACGCTGTATTCGAGCACAATGCCGCAGACAAGGTTGGGGTTGGAGCCAAAGAAGAGTGACCCCATGGCATACGCCGCGATGGGAATAAGCACCGCCGAGACGAGCAGCGCCAAGACTAGGTGCAACGGACGGCGGAACACCTCGGTTACCTGGTGAAAGGTGTTGCTGAGCGCGCCCTGAAACGTCATAAAGGCAAACAAGGTGGGAACGATGGGCTTGAGTACGCCAATCTGTTGGGGAAAGAGCACGCCGAGCGCCACGCAAATCGGAACGATGATCTGCATGTGCCCCGCGAGAAACTTGCCCAGTCCAACCCATTGCTTCATATGCTCTTGTGACTCCCTTTGCTCGTGAATCCGTTTTGAATGGATATGCTAGACGCTCGCATGCGTCCGTGCGTCAGAAACGCTCGAATATTTCGAGGCTATTACCGCCCTCGTTTATCGAAACCGCGGCGTGCTGGACGTTGTACGTCCGTGCCGCACGGTATAATAAATCCGTTCAACAGATCTGCCTGCCGAAGCGGGCATACACAGAGGACTCATCGCTATGAACCGTGAGAGGTATCGCGGCGACCTGCCCCTATCGGGGGTGGGCGCCTATGTCATCGCTTAAGACGACGCATCGCTGGGCGGTCGCTCAGCAAAACCCCGAACTCGAAAAGGAGCTTTCGGCTGGCCTGGGAATACCCGGGCTGGTGGCGCGCATTATGGTTGCGCACGGCATTACATCCATCGAAGAAGGCCAGCTGTTTTTGACGCCTTCGCTCGATCGCGACTGGGCTGACCCACTCATTATCCCGGGCATGTCGGTCGTTGCCGACCGCGTCGAGCGTGCTATTCGCAACCACGAGCACATCGCGGTCTTTGGCGATTTTGACGTTGACGGTATTACGTCGACCTGCCTGTTAACCGAGGCACTGCGCACGTTTGGCGCCGATGTCACGCCGTTTATTCCGCATCGCTTTGACGAGGGCTACGGTCTCTCGCGCGCGGCGCTCGACCGCGTTAACGAGCTCGCTCGCCCCCAGTTGATCGTGACCGTCGATAACGGCATTGCCGCCAAGGAAGAGGTTTCCTATTTGGAGAGCCTGGGAATCGATCTGGTGGTCACGGACCATCACGAGCCCTCCGACCAGGTGCCGCAGGGTGTGCCCCTGACCGACCCCAAGCTCGAGGATGAGGGGCCCTCGCGTGAACTTGCCGGTGCTGGTGTGGCGCTCAAGCTGGTGCAAGTCCTGGGTGAGCGCCTGGGCAAGCCGTCGTATTGGCGTTCGCTAATCGAGGTCGCGGCGCTGGGCACCGTGTCCGACATGATGCCGCTCACGCCCGAGAACCGTGCGCTGGTTGCCGAGGGCATCCAGCAGATGCGCGTAACCGCTCGCCCCGGCTATATCGCGCTTGCCGCGCTCGCCAAGGCGGACCTTTCGAGCATTACGGCGGATGGCCTATCGTTCTCGCT
>JAIHTM010000254.1 GCA_022713905.1 Collinsella sp. | reverse complement strand
CGACGGTACTGGCTCTTGTCGGCGCGCCCGTTGGTAAACACCACCATCGAAGCGACCGTAAAGGTGCCATGCAGTGTAGAGATATCGAAGCACTCGATACGCAACGGCGGCGATGGCAGCGCCAACGCACTTTCGAGCTCCAGGAGCGCTTGATTGGTGCGGTCGTCAGCGTACCCCGTTCGCATCATGTAGCGCATGAGGGCATGGCGCGCATTTTTGGATGCCATATCGAGCAGACGGTGCTTTTCGCCACGCTGCGGCCTATGGAGATGGCAGGAACGCTCACGCTTGCCCGCAAGCCACTCCCCCAGCGCCTCCGCATCCTCAAGCTCGACGGAAAGGTTGACCTCAGCTGGAATATCAGCCGTCTCGTCGTAATAGCGCTTAAGAAAGCCCGACTGGAGCTCTTCCTCGTCAACATCAAGACCCTTGTCGAGAATGAACTCGCAGGTGCGAACTGTTCGGCCCTCGCGAACGACGAAGACGCAAGCGGCGGAGATGGTCTCCTCGCGATAGAACCCGATGACATCGATATCGACACTGGAGGGAAAAACGACTTGCTGACGATCGTCCAGACCCCTGATGACCTCCAAACGACGTTTGACGCGTGCCGCGCGCTCAAAGTCGAGCGCCTCGGCGGCATCCGTCATCTCGGAGGTCAGCTCATCGACGACATCCTTGCGATGGCCCGACAAAAAGCGCTCGACACGCTTGACGTTCTTGGCATAGTCTGCCGGGGAAATCGCGCCGACACACGCACCCGGGCCGCGCCCGACATGGTAGTCAAAGCAGGGACGCCCGTTTTGTGCGCAAATCATATTGACGATGTCTTCCTCGCCCTTGTGGGACTCGATGGTACGGCGACAACGACGCCACTCCGCACAGGATGCAGAGCAGATGGGGATAACCTTGCGCAGCGTATCTATCGTCTCACGTGCCGCACGGCTATCGGTATAGGGTCCAAAATAGCGCGTTCCCGGCTTATGACGCTCACGCGTGTATTTGATCGCGGGATACAGGTCGCCCTTTGTAATGGCGATAAAGGGGTAGCTCTTGTCATCCTTGAGGTCGACGTTAAAGTACGGATGGTACTGGCCGATCAGGTTGCGCTCGAGTACAAGCGCCTCATGCTCGGTTTCGACAACGATGTAGTCAAAGCTCGCCACCAGCTGCATCATCAGCGGGATCTTTTGACGCTCATCCTGCAGTGTCACGTATTGACGCATGCGGGCGCGCAGGTTTTTCGCCTTGCCCACGTAGATGACATCGCCCTTGGCATCCTTCCAAAGGTAGCATCCGGGCTGTGTGGGAACGCGCGAAACCTGCTCGGCAAGCGTTGGTATGTTGTCGTGACCGGCCACGCGCACCTACTTGCGACGAAGCAGCGCCGAGACCTCGGGCATCTTAAGGACGACGGCAAGGCCAAAGGTAACAACAAGCGAGGCGACACCCGCAACGCAAACGTAGCCAAGAGTAATCAGAATCGAGCCGCCAAGTGCCCCGACAAAGTGTTCAAGCGCCCACATGACGCCGGCGCCTGCGGCAGCACCTAGGCCACCGAGCAAAAGGCCAAAGAAACCGCCATGTAGGATAGATTTGACCTGAAGGCCACGCAGGCGACGACGCAGCCACCACAGCGAACAGCCGACCAAGATCACGTAGTCGACGACATACGAAAGCGCGATTGCCGGCATACCGAAGCCCAGCACAACGCCAAACAGCAGAACCGAGCCGGCCTGGCCGATGGCGGAATACAGGCAATAGCGGCTATAGGGCTTCATGTCGAGCAAGGCAGAGAAGCTCTTCTGCATCAACACGACCACGCCGTAGAGCGGCAGCGAGAGCGCCAGGTAGACAAGGTACTCGGATACCAGCGCCACGCCGGATTCATCGAACTTGCCAGCACAGTAGATCAAATTGAGCGGACGTGCGAAGACAATCAGGTACAGTGCGAACGGAATCAGGAAGAACAGCATCTGGGCGACGCCACGCGAAATGCCCGTGCGAACGCTGTCGTAATCCTTCTCCTGTGCGTCATGAGAGAGCTCGGTATAGAGCGCCGTCGAAAGCGAGGCGGCAATCAGCGCGTAGGGCAGCGTGTACCACAGGCGCGCATAGGCGATGACGGAAGGACCCGTCTCGGGCTGGACCACCAGCGCGGCAGCGTTGGTGATAGAAGTCGAGACAAACATGCACACCGTGGCGAGCAGCGTCGGGATACCGAGCGCAATCGTCTGGCGCAGCGCGGGGTCCTTAAAGTCGATATGGATATGGGGATGCACGCCGTGCTTGCCAAGCGCGGGAATCTGACATGCCATCTGAACAAAGACACCGAGGGTCGTACCGGCCGCAATCAAGATGATGCCGGCACGTTCGCCAAACTGTGCGGACACGGGCGCAAAACCCATAAAGCTCGCAATGACGATCACATTGTTGAGGACCGGGGCAAACGTCGACCAAAAGTAGTCGCGGTGTGCGTTGAGAACGCCCGAGAACACCGAGCCCAAACCATAAAACAGAATCTGGATGGCAAAGAAACGGAACATGAACGCAGCGGTATCCATGCTGCCACCGTCACCCGAAAGGAACGATTGCGTCCAGATAAAGCCCGGGGCGAACACGGTCCCCAGCAACGAAATGCCACCCAGCACTAAAAGCAGAATGCCGAGCAGGTTGCCCACGTACTCGTTCGAGGCCTCGCGACCCTGCTCACGCCTCACGCCCATGTACACGGGCAAAAACGCCGTCACGAGCATGCCACCCATCACGAGTTCGTAGAGCATATTGGGCAGGTTGTTGGCGACCTGATAGGAGGACGAGAGTAGCGACATGCCGATAGCGGCCGCCATTGCCCACGTGCGGATAAAACCGGTGACGCGAGACACGATAGTCAGGATGGTCATAAGCCCGGCGGAACGACCAACCGTGGAGTAGTCCGACGAGCCCATGTCGTCAGTGTCATCTCGCGACGAAGAAGCTTCGGATGAGGGCGTCTGAGGCGCAGATTCTTTTGCAAAATGAGCTCCGCGCTTCAATTCTTCCTGCGGCATCGCTCAGTCCTCTCTCGTAATCGCGGCAACCGTCGCCCCGCAAAATGCAATTAAATCATCGGGTGCAAGCTCGAGCTGATAACCACGCTTGCCTCCCGAAATAAAAATGGTATCCCAAAGGACACACGTCTCATCAATGAGCGTCCGGTAGCGTTTTTTCATACCGACCGGGCTGCAGCCGCCGCGAACGTAGCCAGTCGCCGCAAGCAAATCCTTCACATGCATCATAACCAAGGACTTCTCCCCCGCGGCACGCGCGGCGGACTTTAGATCGAGCTCATCGGCAACAGGGATGCAGCACACGACATGGTCGTTGGACGGCGTCACGCAGACCAAGGTCTTAAATCCTTGACCAGGCTCCTCGCCAAGCTGCTCCGAAATCGCGACCCCCAGGCCCACCGACTCATCACCATCGTCTTCGTACGTATGTAGAACATAGGAAATGCCGGCGCTTTCCAGCTCGCGCATCGCATTGGTTTTTGGCGTCTTTACAGCCTTTGCCATGACATATCCTTTCCCTCGCATTCGGACGCAAAGATTAAGTATATGTCCAATTCGGCTGCATACGTCACTTCGGCACAGCAAGCGCCATCGAATCACAAGGAGTCGATGGCGCCCATAAACTGAATCGCCTATTTATTGAGCATCAAGTTGAGCCTGACGCTCCCGGTCACGCCTGAGCAACGGCGCCAAAAACTTGCCCGTATAACTCTGCGGACAGTCCGCAACCTGCTC
>JAIHTM010000008.1 GCA_022713905.1 Collinsella sp. | reverse complement strand
ATCCCATACGTTGCGCAGGTCGGCAGCTTCAAGGCCCTGGAGCTCAGCAACGACGAGCTTGTAGCCACCGAGCTCGACAGCACCCTCGATGGCGCTGGAAATGGCGTCGGAGGAACCACCGGTCAGAGCCTTTTTGAGCTTGTTGGACGTCTCGCGCAGCTGGGCCTGCAGGTTCTCCACACGGGCGGGAACCTCGTCGACGCGGCACTTGAGCGCAGCGGCGGCGGCGTCAACGAGTGCCAGGCGGTCGGCCATATAGTCGAGAGCACCCTTAGAGGTCACGGCCTCGATACGGCGGACGTTCGAGCCCGTAGAGGACTCGGAAATAATCTTGAACAGGCCGATCTCGGCGGTGTTGGCAGCGTGCGTGCCACCGCAGAGCTCGCGAGAGAACGGCTGGTCCTCGGCGCCCACGGAGACGACGCGGACGACATCGCCGTACTTCTCTCCAAACAGAGCGACAGCGCCGGCAGCCTTAGCCTCGTCGATGCCCATAACACGGGTCACGACCGGCTTGGAGGCGAAGATCTGCTGGTTGACCAGGTCCTCGACAGCCTTGAGCTGCTCGGAGGAAAGGGCCTCGAAGTGCGTAAAGTCAAAGCGCAGGTGCTCGGGCGTCACCAGCGAGCCGGCCTGGGAGACGTGCTCGCCCAGGACCTGCTTAAGGGCAGCGTCGAGCAGGTGCGTGGCGGTGTGGTTGCGGCGCAGGAAGCCACGGCGCTCGGCGTCGAGCGCGGCGGTCACAGCGGCACCGACAGTCAGCGTGCCATCGGCAACGTGCGCTACGTGGGCATACAGGCCGTTGTGGTTCTTGGTGTCGGCAACGGTCAGAACAACGCCCTCGGCGGAAAGCTTGCCGGCATCGCCCTGCTGACCACCCATCTCGGCATAGAACGGGGTGCGGTCGAGCACGACCTCGACATCCTCGCCCGCGGCTGCGGACTCGACGGACTCGCCGTTGCGCACGATGGCGACAACCTTGGCGCCCTCGATCACATCGTTGTCATAGCCGTCGAACTCGGTCGCTGCGACCTTGTCGGAAAGCTCGACCCACACGTCGTTGAAGCTACCCCAGGCGTCGCCCTTGGCGTTAGCGCGGGCGCGGGCCTTCTGGTCCTCCATGCAGGCAGTGAAGCCGTCCATGTCGACGTCGTGGCCAGCGGTGCCGGCGATCTCGACGGTCAGATCGATGGGGAAACCAAAGGTGTCGTGCAGCTTAAAGGCGACATCGCCCGGGAGCACAGCGCCCTCGGCAAGCGCTGCCAGGGCCTCGTCCAGGTAGACACGGCCATTGTCGAGCGTCGTGGAGAAGCGCTCCTCCTCGGAGGCGACGATACCCTTGACGAGCGCGACGTTCTTGAGCAGCTCGGGATAGGCCTCGCCCATTTGAGCGTTGACCTCGTCGATGAACTTGGTCAGGAAGGCTCCCTCGATGCCCAGCAGGCGACCGTGGAACACGGCACGGCGGAGCAGACGGCGAAGGACGTACTCGCGACCCTCGTTGCCGGGAAGGATGCCGTCCGAGATCATAAAGTCGACAGCACGGGAGTGGTCGGCGATGATGCGCAGGGAGCGGCTGGCGCCGGAGTAATCGTCGGCGTCATAGGTCTTGCCGCTGATCTCCTCACCGAGCTTGATGAGGTGCTGCATCAGATCGCCGTCGTAGTTAGCAGTCTTGTGCTGCATGATAGCGGCCATGCGCTCCAGGCCCATGCCCGTATCGAGGTTGCGGTGCGGCAGCTCCGGCATGGAGCCGTCCTCCTGGCGGTCGTACTGGGTAAACACGAGGTTCCAGAACTCAAGGAAGCGGTCGCAGTCGCAGCCGGGCTTGCAGTCGGGACTACCGCAGCCGACCTCCTCGCCCATGTCAAAGTAGATCTCGGAGCAGGGACCGCAGGGGCCGGTGGGGCCAGCGGCCCAGAAGTTGTCGTCCTCGCCCAGGCGGGAGATGTGGTCCTCGGCAACGCCCAGAGAACGCCACACGTCGTGGGTCTCGTCGTCCTCGGTAAAGACGGTGAAGTACAGGCGGTCGAGCGGCAGCTTGAACTCCTTGGTGATGAGCTCAAAGGCCCAGGCGCAGGCCTGCTGCTTGGAGACGCCGCCAAAGGAAAAGTCGCCGAGCATCTCGAAGAAGGACAGGTGACGGCCGTCCTCGCCGATGCAATCGATGTCGTTGGTGCGGACGCACTTCTGGCAGGAGATCGCGCCGATCTCCTTCATGGTCTTCTTGCCCTGGTAGTACTCCTTAAACTGGTTCATGCCGGCGTTGGCAAGCAGCAGCGAAGGATCGTCGGGGACGAGGGACGAAGAAGGATAGAGCTTAAGACCGCGCTCCTCAAAGAAGTTGAGGAACTTGGAGCGAATCTCGGCCGTAGTCATTGACGGGTAGTCAGCACTCATAGAGGGAATCTCCTCGGTTTCACATCGAAACAGTTCAAACGTAACGATATTACCATCCCACCGCGCCTGTGCAAAAAAGAGGGCCGCCAAACAGCGACCCTCCAGCGAAAGTGCACGTTATTTAGTACTGTGCGATCCTTTGAAAAAGGACTGCTGTAGAATTACATATAAGAGTCACCCGGAAGGAGCGATCGATGAAAAGCAAACGATTATTCCTCAATGCACTTCTGTTAGCGGCACTTTTAACGCTTTTGGCTTTCACCTGCTGGTACGCAAACCAGCCAGCATTTGGCTACGTGTTGTATGCAGTAATGTCCGGCGATAAGGCTTATTACACTCTACGCGCAATTGACATTCTCTTTTTCTATGTTGCCGGCCCCTTATCAATCGCTTTGCTCGCGTTTCTTGTCATTTTCAACTTCAAGAAACGTTAATAGGACCTACTTAGAATCCGAGTCGTCCATGGAGCCGTCGATGCCGGTTTTGGTATCGTCGTCCGTGTTGGAGTCATCGTCCTTGACAAAGGGGTTCTTGAAGAAGCCCGTGGCATCGGGCTGCAGACCAGAGAGCTTAATCCAGGGATTATCGAGCTCGGGCTTGGGCATGGCCTTGGCCTCGGGCGCAGTCTCATTGCCGATGAGCTCGGACTCGTAGATGAAGGTGTCGTCGCCGAGCGCGTCGTAGGCGGCGACCGGGTTGCCATCGGCATCGCGGTACGGTGTGCCCTTAAACACGGCGCCGTCATAGGCCACAAGCTGACGACCGGTCTCATTCTCGAAGTAGTACACGAAGATGCCCTTGAGGGCCGCACAAAGCGGGATGGCGATAATCATGCCGATGGGGCCCATGAGCGCCGAGCCAATAACGAGCGCCGTGAGGCTCATGATGGGATGCACCTGCACCGAGCTCTGCATGACCTTAGGCGAAATCACGTTATCGGTGACGTTTTGCGCGACCATCGTCACGATGAGCGTCCATAACGCCAACATGGGGCTGAACATGAAACCGAGCACTGTGGCGATTGCTGCGCTCACCCATGGACCGACGACCGGAACCAAATGCATGATGCCGGTAAAGATAGCCATGAGCGCCGCATACGGATGGCCGATGATCATAAAACCGATAAAGGCAAGGAAACCACCGCAGATGGACGTCACGACCATACCGCGCATGTAGCCGCCGACAGAGCGAGAAAGGATGGCGACCATAAAGCGGTACGAGGTCTCCTTCTCCTGACCGATGATGGTGCAAATCTCGTGGTGCATGCGAGGGTAGTCGCAGGCCATCCAGTACGCGAGCACCAGACCCAGGAAGATCACGAACAGCTGCGAGGCCGTATTGGTGATGAGCGGGAACACACCGCGGCCAAGCTCGGCAGCGATCTGAGACACGTACTTCGATGCCACGGTGACAAGCGACGAAAGATTATCGTCCAAATACTCCTTGAGCGGCGTGTTGTTGAGCGTCTTGGCATGCGAGATCATCTCATTGAGATCGCCGCCCGCAACACGAAGCTGCTCGGGCAGGCGGCTCAGGACTTCCATGATCTGACCAAAAAGAATCGGCGACAAGATGCAAACGACGCCGACGAGCACGGCAACGACAACAATAAGCGCGATAAGCGAACCGATGCCGCGATTCACGCCATGGTGCTCGAGCCAGTTGGTGATCGGGGACATCACAAAAGCAATGATGGAGCCGACGGCAAGAAACTCGATAACCGGTGCCAGGATGCCCATAAGGTTAAAGATGACAGCGGCGATGACAATGCAGCCGACAACAGCCCAAATGCGCAGCGCCAGAATGCGGGTGTCGCGCAGCACGCGATCGGTTTGTTGGGGGTGTTCACTCATGAACGAATCATCACTCCGTCGGGGTCGATCTTGTCCTGAATCTTCTTAAGCGTGCGGCGCAGCAGGCGCGAAACCTGGACCTGCGATATACCCAGCTTCTTGGCGATCTCGATCTGGGTCATGCCCTTTACAAAGCGCAGCTCGATAACCTCGCGCTCGCGCGGCGAGAAATCACGGATAGCTTCCTCGATCACCAAGCGGTCGTCGGTAAAGTCGAGCTCGTTGTCCTCGTCGGCATAGCGGTCGAGAATCGAGGGTGCATCATCGGAATCGGATGCCCCCGGGGCCTCGATGGGCACCGAGGTATAGGCCGAGGACGATTCCATGGCCTCAAGCACTTCGTCGACGGTCACGCCCAGATATTCGGCGATTTCCTCGACCTTGGGCGAGCGCTGCAGCTCGTTGGTGAGTTTGTCGGTAGTCTGGTTTACCTTGGCCGAGAGCTCCTGCAGGCGACGGGGCACGCGGACGCTCCAGCCCTTGTCGCGGAAGTGGCGTTTGATTTCGCCCAGAATGGTGGGCGTAGCAAACGTCGTAAACTCGAGTCCGCGCTCGGGGTCAAAGCGATCGATAGCCTTGAGCAAGCCCAGATAGCCAACCTGCATGAGGTCGTCGAGCGGCTCGCCGCGGTTCTTAAATTTGTTGGCAAGAAACCTTACCAGGTTCATATGGGACATGACGAGCTGCTCGCGGGCGTCCGGATCACCGGTCTCCTTGTAGCGACGAAACAGCTCGCGGGTTTTCTCCTTGTCCCAAGCGGTCTTGCCGCTCCGGGAACGTTCGGTCATATTAGATATCCGCCTTGAGGTCGAGGGAAAGCGTTAGGGGCGCCGAGGTCTTTTCGTAGGCATCGCACACGCTTGCAAGAATGAGCTCAGCATACACAGCAGCTTGGTCATCTTCATCGACGGTGGCCTGGTCGCCGAAGGTAAACGTCATGCCGACGTGGGTCTCGTCGACGTCGAATTTTATGGTGATGTCGTCGCAGTCGACCGCGGTGCAACCAAAGATGAATGCCTCCTCGGCAGCCATGCGGATGTCCTCGATACGATCGACGGACATAGAGCACAGAGCGCCAACGTTAGCGGCCGTCATACGCACCAAGCGTGCGAGACGCGGGTCGCCGGCAACGGTCAGCGTAATGGGGCAGGTCGCTTCGCTACTCATCGCAGGACTCCTCGGAGGTCTCGGCGGGCGTATAGGTGTAATACTGAGCCGGCTTTGCGGCAGGTTTCTGAGCCGCATCTGCGCCATCGGCGGCCTCATCCTCGGCCACACCAATCAGGACGCGCTCGGTAGGCTGCTCGGCCTCCGCGGCGGCAGCGGCGAGCTTGCGCTCAGCGTTAGCTGCAGGAGCCTTCACCTTATTGAAGAGCTTCTGCACGGCACCGGCGGCAGAATCAGTCACGCTCGACACGGCGTTGCTGGCCTCGGCCATGCTGCCCGTGACCTCAGAGATGTCGCGAACGACCGCCTCAACCTCAACGAGGTTGGACGTCAGGGCATCGACGGCAGTCTTGCTCGACTTGAGCAGCGGCTCCATCTGCGCCAGCGCGGGCGTCAACTCGTCAACGGCGCCATCGAGCTTTGCCACCACGGGCTGCGCCTCGGCAATGGTGTTGTTGAGGTCAGTCACGGTCTTGTCGAGCGAATCGACGACGGTGCGGGTTTTGCGCAGGGTGAGCGCAAGCTCAACGACGGCCCACACGCCGGCAACGGCGAGCAGCAGCAAGGCGATTTGAATGGGACTCATACAAGCCTCCCAAAGGAATCGAAATACAGACGCTTTTCATGGTACCCCAAAGGGGACCGAAGATACCCGAGGGAGGAGATGGGACAAATTCATCAGTAGTGTTTGTCCCATCAACACGCGGGATGATGAGAGCTTCAACCCACAACCCCCAGCATCAACGTTTTACTTCGGTGCGTTCCCGCTACGGTCGCGTTCGCTTTGTTCTACGCGCCATTCTTCCCAGCCGCGGCCGGCAGGCTGCCAAAACGCGCCGCGTTCCAAACCTTCGGGCAAGTAACGCTGATCGACCCAGCCTTCGGGATAATCGTGCGGATACTTGTAGACACCATACTCATCGCTACCCGGTCGATGGCGATCGCGCAAATAGCTTGGCACCTCGCGCAGTCCACTGTTATGGATATCGGCTAGGGCCGCATCAATGGATGCCTCGCAGGCATTGGACTTTGGCGCCAAGCACACATAGAGCGCGGCCTGCGCCAGGTTGATGCGACACTCGGGGTAGCCAATGACCTCGGCAGACTTAAACGCGGCATGCGCCACCAACAGCGCCTGCGGATCGGCATTGCCGACGTCCTCGGAAGCGTGAATCATAATGCGGCGGGCGATAAACTTGGGGTCCTCCCCCGCATCGATCATGCGTGCAAGCCAGTAGATCGTGGCGTCGGGGTCGCTGCCGCGCATGGACTTGATGAACGCACTGATGATGTCGTAGTGCATGTCACCGTTTTTGTCATACGAAAATCCACGGCGAGGGTTGGCGATCTTCACATCGTCGACCGTAATGGGATATCGCTCCCCTGCTGCCGGCGCCGACGTACCCTCGGTATCGGGACGCGTCACAGCGATCTCGCTCGCCAGCTCGAGCGTCGTCAGAGCCGAGCGCGCATCGCCCGCGGCCAACGTGCAAATGGTCTTGACCGCATCCTCATCGGCCGAGAACTTGCCGCTCAAGCCATGCGGCGCTTCGAGCGCACGCTCAATGAGCGTTGCGATGTCTTCGTCCTTTAGGTGCTCAAGCTCAACTACGCGGCCGCGTGACAACAGTGCTGAGTTGACCTCGAAGTACGGGTTCTCAGTCGTGGCACCGATCATAATGACGGTGCGGTTCTCGACAGCATGCAACAGCGCATCCTGCTGCGATTTTGAAAAGCGATGAATCTCGTCGATAAACAGGATGGTGCGACGGTTATACGTATTCAGGCGCGTCTTTGCCTCGTCGATCACGCGACGCAGGTCCTTCACGGTACCCGTCACGGCGCTGACCTCGACAAACTCGCTCTTGGTATGGTTGGCGATGATATGCGCCAGCGTGGTCTTGCCCGTACCGGCAGGCCCGTACAGGATCACGCTCGACAGCACATCATGCTCAATCGCGGCACGCAGCCATGAGCCCCTACCGACGGCCTTTTGCTGGCCCACGTACTCATCGAGCGAATTGGGGCGCATGCGCACCGCGAGCGGCGCATTCTTAAAGGAACGCTCGCGCGTCGAGGCAGAAAAAAGGTCGTCCATAGCCATCCCGTACATCCATCAAAATCGTAGTTCACCAACAGTATACCGAAAGGATACGAACTACCGTTCGTTAATATAGGTGCGGTGCGGAAACTTTAGACCCGGGAACAGCTTACTCGTCAGCTCGCAGAAATAGCCATCCGTCATGCTCGCAATGTAATCCACCACGGCTTGGTCCTTATCGTCCTGCCATGCATAGGTACGATCGTAGTAGGAAAGCTGCTGCTCAATGCGCGAAATGTGGTGCTTAAATATGTAGGAGGACTCGTCGCCTTCGTTTATATCCTGCAGGCAACGGTCGTAGAGCTTTTCGAACGCCTCGCGCAGCTCCGCTTCAGAGTCGCCTTCGATACCGCCCTTACTATAGATCTTCTCGTAGTTCTCGCGCTTAGCGCGGCGGATTTCCTTGAACAAGTCCTCGCTCATCTCGATACGCGGTTTGCCGTAGCTATGCTCCACGATATCAATGGAAGCGTGCGTGAGGATCCAGCTGTTGTAATAACCGCCCAGGCCGTCATCAAAAGCGTCTGGTTCAAGCAGGCCCGCCGCGATAGCATCCTGACGATCGCGGCCGACGTAGGCGAGGATATCCGAGATGCGCACCACGCAGCCCTCGAGCGTCATGGGTCGCAGGTGCTCAATGGCACTATAGCCCGTGGCGATACAGTCCTCGACCGTCTGATCGAACTGGTCAAAGGATGCCATGCTCGACAGCTCAAACACGCGCTGCTCGTACTCGCCGTTATGGCACAGAACGCCATCGAGGGTCTGGAGCGACACGTTGCGGCCATAGAGCGCATCGAGCACGCGCACCGACTGCACGTTATGGAAAAAGAAACGGCCGGTGTGCTCATGATAGATATCGTTGAGGAAGCGCTCGCCGGCATGGCCAAAGGGCGTGTGCCCCAGGTCGTGACCCAAGCCAATCGCCTCGATCAGATCACAGTTGAGCCCGAGGGCGCGACCGATATCGCGCGCAATACGCGAGACAAGCTGCACATGCAGACCACGACGAGACAAGTCGTCGTTGCTGCGAAAGCTAAAGACCTGCGTTTTGCCTGCATAACGGGTGTATGCCGGCAAATGGAGGATCTTTTCGGTATCGCGCATAAAGCTGGGGCGCATAAGCGTGCCTTTGTCCGCGGCACGGTCGATACGACGAATGACCTGATCGTCGTTGCAACGATACGGATTGACCGCGCCCGAAGCACGATCGGCGGCAATGCGCTCAATAAGCTCGGGCGACAACGCCGAGGGAATACGGTCCATGCGCGCCTTGATGGCGGCCGTTTCTTGATTAGTTGCCATGGCATGCTCCTTAAGAAGGATGCGCAATCGGTTACAGCGTACAGCCCACGACCTCGATTATGGCAAAAATCGGCACCAAAAATGGGAGCAATGGCAAGGAGCGCGATTTTGTGATGAGGCAGGAGAGGGCAAGGACCAGGAGCGCGGCGGCAAATGCCACGACGCCACCCATAGGGTCAAGCGTGCAAAGCGCGAAGAGTGCCTTGGCATCTCCCATGCCGATGCCGGGGGCTTGACGGAGGCGCCGCCAGAGGGACTCGGTCAACGCGAGAGAAAGGTACACGATGACCGCAAGGCCAGCGCGGTCAAGTGCCGTGTTCAAGCCCGCATCCAGCCACACGCCCGCAAACGCCGCCACGGCACACGCAGCCGCAAGCGCGTTGGGAAACCGCCGCTCACAGGCATCGATCACCGCACCGGCAAAGGCGCAGATCCAAAATGGGATATAGACCACAGAACACCTCCCGGGACAGCTGCTCAAAAGAAAAACTACCACAAAGGTGCATCCCCTTTGTGGTAGTTCTGATCGTGGTTACTTGGCGCCTTGCATGACCTCGTCAAGGGTAACGTTGACGGCGTGCTGCGTCGGCACCCAGTCGACCTTCAGGAACAGCGCGGCCACCGTGATGGGGATATAGCTGAACATAAAGATCGGGAAGGTAAACAGGTTAGTCACCAGACGCCACTTTTGCGCGCAGTGAATGTGCTTGTACTCAAAGATAGTCGTGAGCAGCGCCAGGATAAAGAAGGTCTGATACATCATGGCGAAGGTCATAATGAGCGAAGCGGCGCACGCCTGCATCTCGACTTCGGTAGCCAAGAAACCATGCGAAAGGCCACCCACAATCAAGAACGTCGCATTAGCGAGCATCGAGATCAGCGATAACAGCATACCCGGGGCGATCGTCATGAACATGTCGTAGGCGGCAAAGCGATGATAGCGGAACGTCGACTTGACCAGATGCTTACCGTAGGTAAAGAACACCTGGTAAAAGCCCTTGGTCCAGCGCATACGCTGCTTCCAGGATGCCTTGAACGTCACGGGTTGCTCGTCAAAGAACTCCGCCGGCGCATAGCCAATGCGAATACCGTGAATAGCGCAGAACGTAGTGAACTGAATGTCCTCGGTCAGCGTGTGGAACTGCCAACCGTGCATGCCCTCGATAACGCTTGACGAGATAAGGTAACCCGAACCCGAAACAGCGCAGGACGTCTTGCAGATATTACGCGCGTTGTTGAGGAAGCGCGCCTCGCGTAGATACCACGTGGCATTAGCAGCCGAGATCCACGAGCTGCCGAAGTTCTTGGAATTGCGATAGCTCGTGACCACATGGAAGCCCTGGTCAAAGGCATCATTCATCTTGGAAACGTAATCGCGGGAGATAACGTTATCGGCATCGAAGATAAAGTAGCCCTCAAACGTGTCGGGATACTCGTTGAGAATGCGGTCGAAGCCAAAGTCCATGACCCAGCTCTTGCCCTTGCGGGCCAGGTCATTGCGCTCGTAAACAATGGCACCGGCCTCGCGCGCGAGCTGCGCCGTGTTGTCGGTGCAGGCATCGGCGACCACGAAAACCTCGATGAGCTCGGACGGATAATCCTGGTCCTTGATGGAGCGAACGAGATTGGCAATCACGGCCTCCTCGTTATGCGCCGCGATAAAGAAAGCATAGCGATGGAGTTTTTTGGCCTTGGGAGGCGCGACCTCGCCACGAAGAGCGCCAATGACAAAGAAGACCACCTGGTACAGAAAGCAGACCGTGAGCAGCGTGACGACAATCTGGTTGAAGATCACGATGGGTGTGTTGGTTTGTAAAAAGGCGAGCATGCAGGCTCCCAGCAACGCGTTACGTAAACAACCGTATATCTTACCGCAGGCTTACCGAGTTCAAGAAACCACCTAATACTGGCTAGGCTTCGAGAAGACCGAGCTGCGGAACGATTTCATCTCCAGCGGCCGTACGACCGAGCGAGCGCGGAGCCAGATCGTCGAGAACCGCAGCGAGATCCCACGGCAACTCGTCGCGGCACTCAATGCGCTCCCCCGTCACGGGATGTTCGAACGCCACGCGCCAGGAATGCAGAAACTGCCTGGTCAGGCCCTGGTCGGCGCGCGCATCGCACTTGCCGTAAAGTGGATCGCCCACGCAGGCGTGGTTGATATGACGCATATGCACGCGAATCTGATGCGTGCGGCCGGTAAACAGGTGACACTCGACGAGCGTATAGCCGTCGTCAAAACGCGTGGAATCGAAGCGCTCGAGGACCTTAAAGGTCGTAATGGCCTGACGGGCAAAGGGGTCGTCCGAAACCGCCATCTTGACGCGGTCGCGCGTGGAACGGGCGATACCGGTATTGATGGTGCCCTCGTCCATGGCGATGTGCCCGTGGACAAGCGTGATATAGCGGCGGTCGAGCGTACGCGTGCGAATGAGATTTTGAAGCGCGCGCTGCGTGTCGTCGTCCTTTGCCGCAAGCATGAGGCCCGAGGTATCGCGATCCAAACGATGCACGATACCGGGGCGGTCCTCACCCTGCACGGTACCAAGATGGTCGATGCCACAGTGGTAGACCAGAGCGTTCGCAAGAGTGCCGCACTCGTGGCCATGGGCGGGATGGCACACCAGGCCCCGCTGCTTGGAGAGCACGATGAGGTAATCGTCCTCGTAGCGGATATCGAGGGGAATGGCCTCGGGAATCACGTCAGTCGGATCGTGAGGCTCGGGCAGGTCAACCGAGATGCGGTCACCGGCGCGTACGGCATACTTTTTTGACAAACAGGTCTCGCCGTTCACGATTACGGCGCCGCCCTCGATCAGATGCGCGCAGGCAGAGCGCGTGGGGCAGCCGTCGTTGGCACCCAGAAAGGCGTCGAGACGCTGGCCAGAGCAATCGTCGGCAACAAGAATATGGATGTCGGCCATTAACGCTCATTCCATTCGCGAATCTTGCGGGCACGCTCCCCACGCTGCTTGGCTTTGCGCTTGGCGCGGGCCTCATCACGGGCATTGAGTTCGGCAGTCGCATCGACCTCACGGGCCGCGGGGCTCAAGAACATGTAGCCAAAGAGGGCGAGCACGACGCCCAAGGTAATGCCGATATCGGCCACATTGAAAACAGGGAAGTCGATGAAGGTGGTGGCAATAAAATCGGTCACGAAGCCAAAGGCCAAACGATCGATAGCGTTGCCGATAGCACCGCCCGCAACCATCGCCATGCCCACAACCTCAAGATGGGCGAGCCGGGGTGCACGAACGAGGTACACGGCAATAGCGATAATGACCGCCAACGCCAGCACGGCAAACGCGATGCCATGCCCCTCGCCCATGCTAAAGGCAGCACCGATATTGCGGACAAATAGAAAGTCGATCACACCGGGGATAACAGTCACATGCAAAGCGTCACCCACGGCACGAACCGCAAGCTTGGTCAGCTGGTCAACAAGGAGCACAACCAGCGCCACCCCACCAGCAACAACCAACCGCCAACGCAAAGGCGGCGTCATATCCGCACCACGACCCAAATCAATCCCCTACCCTCAAGAACATCGAATTCCGTTTAACGCAATTAACCATCTTATATTGCCACACGCAGAGCGCACGACATATTCGCTAACGCTAGATAAATAACCAGCATAAAAAGAAAGCGACATTCCGAAAAACAGAATGCCGCTTTTATTCAGCGGAGCAAATGGGCCGAAGGCGTCCAAATTCTCCCAATAACTAAAATGCCGAGTTACCGTGCCTTAAAGGGCATTCGCGCAGCGCTTGCAGATATGCGCGTGGCCGTTGTACTCGCCGACGGTGGTGCGGTAGTTCCAGCAACGGTCGCAGCACTCGCCCTCGGCTGCCTCGATGGCAACGGAGAGTTCCTCGCCCTGGGTCAGCTCAACATCGGAAACGATGTAGAACTCGGCCAGGTCGACGGCCTTATCACCGGTCAGCAGCGCGTACATCTCGGCGGGAACGACCGCCTTGACGCGGACCTGCTGGCTCTTGGTGAAGGTACCGGCGGAGCGGGCATCCTCAAGGGCCTTGGTCACGGCGCTACGGAGCTCGAGTGAAGCCTCGAGCACGCCCTCAAACTCATTGGCCTCGTCGAACGTGATGGGCGACTTGTACCAATCGAGCAGCGCGGCGTACTTCTGGTGATCGACGCAGCCGGCGGGCGCATAGGCCATGGCCTCGTCAACCGTGTAGGACAGGATCGGCTGAAGGTCGCGCATGAGCATCGAGAAGAGCTCGGCCAGCACGGTCTGGGCGCTGCAGCGCTCGAGCGAGCCGGGCTTCTCACAGTACAGACGGTCCTTCAGGGCGTCGAGATACACGTTGGAGAGCTCGGTAACCACGAAGTCGTAGAGCGCACGGTAAGCGCGCGGGAACTCGTAGCAAGAGTAAGCGTCGTCGACCTCGGCCTGGACCTGGGTCAGACGGGCAACCATGAGCTTGTCGAGCGGCAACAGGTCGGCAAAGGCGACGCCGTCGGTCTCGGGCTCAAACTGGCCCTCGAGCTCGGAGAGCAGGAAGCGCAGCGTGTTGCGGAAACGACGGTAGGCATCGGACGTACGAGCGAGGATCTCGTGGTCGATGGAAACGTCGGAGCTGGTATCGACAGATGCAACCCACAGACGGATGATGTCGGCACCCATCTCGTCACAGACCTTGTTGGGGTCGATGACGTTACCGAGCGACTTGGACATCTTGCGGCCCTGGCCGTCGAGCGTGAAGCCCTGCGAGACGACCGCCTTATACGGAGCGTGGCCGTTGGCGCCCACCGAGGTGAGCAGCGAGCTCTGGAACCAACCGCGGTGCTGGTCGGAGCCCTCGAGATACACGTCCGCCGGATACTCCAGCTCGGGGCGATACTCGCAGACGGCCTTCCAGGAGACGCCGGAGTCCCACCACACGTCGAGGATGTCCTTATCGGCCTTGAGGTGATGGCCGCCGCACTTGGGGCAGACGCAGGCCTCGCCCAGGTAGCTCTCGGGAGCGTCGGTGAACCAGGCGTCGGAGCCCTTCTCGTGGAAGAGCTTGATGACGGCGTCGAGAGTAGCGTCGTTCATGACCTTCTCGCCGCAGTCGGCGCAGGTGTAGCTGGGGATAGGCACGCCCCAGTTGCGCTGACGGCTGATGCACCAGTCGGGACGCTGCTCGACCATGGCGCCAATGCGGTTAGCCGCGTGGGCCGGATACCACTTGACGTTCTCGCGGACCTCTTTGCCAGCCTGCTCGCGCAAAGCGGTCTTGTCCATCGAGACAAACCACTGGTCGGTAGCACGGAAGAGCACCGGATGCTTGCAGCGCCAGCAGTGCGGATAGCTGTGCGTGATCTTCTTCTCGAGGACCAGGGTGCCACGCTCGCGCAGGAACTCGATGATGTGCGGGTTGGCCTCATCGGTGTCCATACCGCTGAAGGGGCCACCGGTACCAAACTCCTCGCCGGTGTAGAACTTGCCGTCGTCATCGACCGGCATGCAGATGTCGGTAATGCCCTCCTTGAGGCAGGCAAAGTAGTCGTCGACGCCGTGGCCGGGCGAGTTGTGGACGATACCGGTACCGTCATCGACACCGACGTAATCGGCCAGCAGCGCCACGCCCTCAACACCGTCAAAGATCGGCTGCTTGTAGTGGATGTGGTGGAAGGTCTCGGCGGGAACCACATAGGGCTTACCGTCGACCATAACCGGGGTGTACTCCCAACCAAACTCCTCGCAGCACTTGGGAGCCAGGTCCTCGAGCATGACCTCGGCACGACCCTCGTGCTCAACGGCGACATAGGCGGCGCCGGGCTTAAGGGAAACGGCCTGGTCGGAGGGGATGGTCCACGGCGTGGTCGTCCAAATGATAAAGTCAACCGGGCCGTCGAAGTTCTCGAGGCCGGCGGGCTTGGAGGTCATCTCAAAGCGCACGAAGATGGACGGGCTCGTCTCATCGGAGTACTCGATCTCAGCCTCGGCCAGCGCGGTGTGGCAGTGCTTGCACCAGTGAACCGGCTTGTGGCCGCGATAAATCATGCCCTTATCGAACATGGCCTTGAAGACCTCGATGTCGGCGGCATCGTGCTGGTGATAGAGCGTCAGATAGGGGTTGTCCCAGTCGCCGAGCACGCCCAGACGGCGGAAGCCGGCCTTCTGAAGCTCGATGTTCTCGACTGCGAACTCGTTGCAAAGCTCGCGGATCTTGGCCGTGGAGGTCTGATTGAACTTCTCGGTGCCGAGCTTTTCCTCGACCTTGTGCTCGATCGGCTGACCGTGGCAGTCCCAACCGGGGACATAGGGAACTTCGCAGCCCTGCATCATCCAGTAACGGTTGATCATGTCCTTGGAGATCTTGTTCATGGCATGGCCGATGTGGATCGGACCGTTGGCGTACGGAGGACCGTCGTGCAACACGAACTTCTTGTGACCCTCGTTCTTCTTCAGAACCTGCTCGTAGACCTTGTTGTCCTGCCAGTCCTTGAGTCGCTTGGGCTCGGACTTGGAAAGACCGGCACGCATGGGAAAACCGGTCTTGGGCAGATTCATCGTCTGCTTGTACTCGTTTGCCACGGTACCCCTTTCATGTCGTGGGCGCGCACACCCGTTGGGCACCAAAAAAGCGCCCGTCCCTACAAGCTGGGACGAAGCGCCACAAAACGGGCTGCACGCCCGCAAAAGCTCTTCGCTTAACCACCCAGCTTAGATGCCCTCGCCCGCGTATTCGCGCGCTCGCATCCGTTACTCGGCTGGCCTATATCGACGACCATCTCGGCGATGTCTACTAAGACGAACCTGCGCGGCACGTCCGTTGGGACCGCAGCTCCGGGGTGATTTTCATCGGTCGCATGCACGGGTTCTCAGCGCTCCCCGCTCTCTGTAGCATGCGGACGGCCGACTACTCGTCCCCATCAACGCTTATGCGGAGTATGCTAGCACGTTCCGCGCCGGCGAAAAACCCTCAACACTGGTTTTATACGTTCGAAATTTCTCGCTATTACAGCTCTTCTCTAGGAGCAAAATACCTGAAAGCACTCTATCGAACGAAAGAAGGTTGCTATGCGCACGATTGGAATGAGCGACTACACCGTTGGCGAGGATTGTTTTGCCGAGCTGCCCGCCGCACTGGCCGAGTACGGGGCGACCAAAGTTGCCATCATTGGCGGCAAGCGTGCCCTGGCTGCGTCGCTGCCGGACATTGAGGCCGCCCTTGCGGATACGGACGTCAAGGTTCTGGAGACGCGCGTCTACGGCACCAACAGCACCCGCGCCAATATCGCCAAGGTCGTGAACTCCCCTGCCTGCCAGGAGGCCGACGTGCTCATTGCATGCGGCGGTGGCAAGGCGCTCGACACCGTCAAGACCGCGGCCATCGAGCTCAAGAAGATCGTCTTTACTGTGCCGACGATCTGCTCCAACTGCTCCGCCGCGACCGCTATTGCCGTCGTGTACAACGACGATGGCTCGCTCGAGGGCTATTCATATCCCAACCGCCCCGCACACATCTTCATCAACCCCAAGATCATCGCCGAGGCACCGGCGGAGTACTTCTGGGCCGGCGTGGGCGATGCCCTGTCCAAGCAGCCCGAGGTCGAGTACGCCACGAGCGCCGGCGACCTGGAGCACACGGCCGGCCTTGGCCTGGCACTTGCCCATACCTGCTCCGAGCCGCTGTTTACCTATGGCGTCCAGGGTCTTGAGGACGTGCGCCAGGACCTGTCGAGCGAGGCCGTCAAGCAAATCGCGCTCGACATCGTGGTCAACACGGGCTATGTCTCGAACCTCACGAACCAGAACGATTACTACTACAACTCGAGCGTGGCGCACGCGTTCTACAACGCCACCTGCAGCATCCCGCGCGAGGGAACGTATCTGCATGGTGAGGTCGTGAGCCTGGGTGTGCTCGTGCTGTTTGCCTATACGGGCGATACCGAGAACCTCAAGCGCTACGCCGCCTTTAACAAGCAGATGGGCCTGCCCGTGACGCTTGAGCAGGTCGGCCTTACCGAGGCGGATATCCCTGCCCTGTGCGAGTTCGCGCACGCCACCAACGAGTGGAAGCAGGGCAACCCGGAGCCCTTCACCGACGAAAAGTTCGCCGCCGCCATCAAGACAGCCAACGCCTACGGCAACTCCATCCTGGCCTAACCTGCCAAAAAGGGACAGGTTTATTTTGGTAGGTTTTATCTAGGAAAACACCATTGAACACTTTCCGAAATAGTTTATCGCCGCAGCAAAAGGGGCAGTCATCCATTCGATGGCTGCCCCTATTCTTTTACTGTTGCAACATACTCGGGTCGAATTCACTTGCTGGGATCACGCGGTAGCCATGGCGCAGGAGCAGGTCAACGAAGACGCCGTTGCCCGGCATGAGGGTTCCGCTAAAGGTACCGTCGTAGATACGGCCCACGCCGCACGAAGGACTGCGGTCCTGCAGGATGCAAACGGCAATCTCCTCCGGGCCGCCCGCCTGCTCGCACATATCGAGCGCGCGCTGGGCGCCCAGGCGAAACTCGTGATCGACCGACATGCCCTCGCGGGTACGGACCTCACCGTCCACGATCTCGGACGGGTCGCGCGGCGTCGGCAAGCCGCCAAAGACCTCGGGGCACACGAGGAGCACCTCGGTTCCGGTGCGCTCGCACGCTTCGACCAGCTCGCGATGATAGTTATCGAGCCCGTTGTACTTGCAGCTCTCGCCCATCAGGCAGGCGCTCACCACGATCTTCATATCAATCCCTCCTGAGCAAAAACGCCCCATTTGAGACCGTCACTCAAATGGGGCGTTCGACGCTATGCGACCAACCTTACTGCTGCTTTGGCATCAGCGGATTCTCACGCGTGAGGAGATTCATAAACTCCTCGCCCGTGATCGTCTCCTTCTTGTACAGATAACGAGCCAGCTCATGGAGCTTGAACTTGTTTTCCTTGAGGATCTGCAGGGCGCGATCATGCGCGTCCTCGATCAGCTTAGCGACAATCGCGTCCACACGCTCGGCCGTACCGGGGGCGCAGGTGAGCGACGTGTCCTGATTGAGATACGCGTTCTGCACGGTACCGAGCGCCATCATGCCAAACTCGTCGGACATACCAAAGCGCGTCACCATATTACGGGCGAGCTTAGTAGCCTGCTCGATGTCGTTGGCGGCGCCGGTCGTCATCTCTCCAAAGATGAGCTCCTCGGCTGCGCGGCCACCGCAATAGACAGCGAGCTTGTCCAAGACCTCCTGGCGCGTCGTCAGGAAGCGCTCGTCCTCCTCGACCTGCATGGTATAGCCAAGAGCACCGCTCGTGCGCGGCACGATGGTAATCTTGGTAACCGGCGCGGAGCCCTTCTGGCGGGCAGCGACGATGGCATGGCCGATCTCGTGATAAGAAACGACCTGTTTCTCGTGGTCGGAAAGCACCGTGGACTTACGCTGTTGGCCGGCAATGACGACCTCCACCGACTCCTCAAAATCGTCCTGCGTAGCGCGCTTGCGACCCTCGCGAACGGCGCGCAGGGCGCCCTCGTTGATGATATTGGCCAGGTCAGCGCCCGAGGCACCGGGCGTAGCGCGGGCAATCGCGGTCAGGTCGATCGGCGGCTCGGTCTTCACGCTCTTGGCATGCAGCTCGAGGATGTTCTTGCGGCCGGTCAGATCGGGCAGCTCAACGGGGATGCGGCGGTCAAAACGACCGGGGCGCAGTAGAGCGGGATCGAGACTGTCGGGACGGTTGGTTGCGGCAAGGACAACGATACCCTTGTGGTTATCGAAGCCATCCATCTCGGTCAGCAACTGATTGAGCGTCTGCTCGCGCTCGTCGTTGCCGCTAAAGCCGCCGCCATCGCGCTTCTTACCGATGGTATCGATCTCATCGATAAAGACGATACACGGGGCCTTTTCCTTGGCCTGCTTAAACAGGTCACGAACCTTTGCAGCGCCGCGACCAACAAACATCTCAACGAACTCAGAGCCCGAAATGCTAAAGAACGGAACACCGGCCTCGCCGGCAACAGCCTTGGCAAGTAGGGTCTTACCGGTACCCGGAGGGCCAACAAGGAGAGCACCGCGCGGCAGCTTGGCGCCGATCTCCTCGTAGCGCTGCGGCTTCTCCAGAAAGTCGACGACCTCCTTGAGAGACTCCTTGGCCTCTTCCTGGCCGGCGACGTCCTTAAAGGTCACGCCCACGTCCTTGGAGGCGATCACGCGCGCGCCGGACTTACCCAGTCCGCCGCCGCCAAAACCGCCGCCGCCAAAGTTCATCGACGGGCCGTCATCGCCCATAGCCTTCTTCATGCGGCGGTTGAGCCACCAACCGATGAGGAAGAAAATCGCCATGGGAAGAATGAGTGTGAGCAGGTAGTAGGTCATCAAACCCGAGTTTTTATCGGGAACGACCGACTCCAGCGAAGCGCCAGACTCAAGCACGCGATCGGTAAAGCCCGCATCGTTCGGCACACCGGTCGTCTTATAGGCGATGTTCTCGTCCTCGCCCTTCTTGGTGTAATAAATCGAGTAATCGTCCGTGTTGTACTCGACCTTGTCGACACTCTTCTTATCGAGCGCCTTGACAAACGTCGAGTAATCGGTCTTCGTAATCTGCTGCGTGTGACCGATGTTGGGGAACAGAACGGTCGAGAGCACGAGGTAGACGACGAAGGCGATGAGCACGTAGAGGATCATATTCCGTCTACGCTTGTTGTCATCCATCTCCATCTGCTTGAACTCCATCTACTGGGGTTGATAATGGTTTCTAGAATACCCAACCCGAGCGACGATAAACCGACGCCGGGCACGAAAGGACAGAGATGGCATCACTGTAAGTCGGCAAGGTTCAAATCTATACAGGCGACGGCAAGGGCAAGACGACGGCTGCTTTGGGGCGCGAGAGGATGTCGAGGAACTGATTGCGATAAAGCCCGCCACCACGGAGCTCGTGCTCACCGGCCGCGGGCTGCTGCCGTTGGCCGACCTCGCGGACTTAGTCACCGAAATACGTCCCATCAAACACTACTTCGACGAAGGCCTCCTAGCCCGCCAAGGCATCGAATACTAGCCATTGGGGACGTCCCGAATGGCTAGGCGGTGGCGCGACCTAGCCAGTTGCCGCTGTGGTGGTAGATGGTGAACATGGTTGCGGTGATGAGCCAGGTTACGGGGTAAACCAGCAGTAGATGCTCGAGCGACGGATCGAAGGGCATGATCGCAAACACCCAGATCACCCTCAAGACAACGGTGCCAAAGATGGTGAGCATCATAGGCTGCAAACTCACGCCGGCGCCGCGGATGGAACCCGAGGCGTTCTCGATAATCGAGAAAATCGCATAGAACGGCGCAATGAAATGGAGGATAGTCGTGGTGTACGCCGAAATCGAAGCATCGTCGACAAACAAACGCGACAGCGGGCCCGAGAACACCAGCAGCACGGCAGACAGGCCACCAATGAGCATAAACGACAGCACGAGCGACGTATGGTAGCCCTTGCGCATGCGCTCGTAGTTGCGCGCGCCAAAGTTCTGCGCCGAGAACGTAGTGATCGATACGCCGAGCGCCTCGGTCACCATCCAGATAATGCCATCCAGGCGCCCAGATAGACCCCAAGCAGTCGTGACATCGGCGCCAAACGAATTAACCGACACCTGGATCAGCACGTTCGAGATCGAATAGGCAGCCGATTGAAAACCGAGTGGCAGACCACACGAGATCATACTCTTGCAAATACCGCGATCGATACCGAGCTTAGACAGCGAAAGACGCCATGCACCCGGAGCGCGCATCATGCGCAACACGATCATCGTTGCATTGGAGCAAATGGTCAGCGCCACCGCGATGCCGCAGCCCAGCGCCTCCATATGCAACACAGCGACAAAAATGATATCCAGCACCACGTTAACCAGGCAGCCAGAGGCAATGATCACGGCGGGGCCGCGCGTGTCGCCCACGGCACGCAGCAGTGCGGTTCCCATATTAAGCAGCAGTGCCGCAACCATCGCGGCAAAATAACAGCGAGCATAGGCCACGCCCTCGGCCAATAGTTCATGCGGCGTGTTCATAAGCACCAGCATGGGCTCAACGAACACTATGCCAAGAATCGAGAAAGCGATACCGCCCACCAGCGCGAGCGTCATGGCTGTATGGACCGAACGACTCAGTCGCTCATCATCGTGCTGGCCAAAATACTGACCGGTAATGACCGCGCAGCCGGCGCCGACGCCAACGCAAAAGCCAATGCAGAGCTCGGTGAGCACCATCGTGGCTTGAATGCCACCCAGCGCGAGCTTGCCGCCAAACTGGCCGACGATATACGTACCGATAAGCGTGTAAGCCTGCTGAAAAAACGAACTAAAGAAGATGGGGACGCACAGCGACAGCAGCTGTTGCCAAATGACACCCTGCGTTACATCGATAGCCGTAGATTTCTTAGCCACACGCCCTCCCCGCCAACGTATGTTAAACAACAAAACGGCAATTTAAAACCAAAGCCAATACCAGCTTAACACCGACCGGCGTCGACCGAAACACCCCGAATTAGAGCGCAGTGTAGAATAACTGCCTAGTGATACAAACCCGGCTGGTAGTGGTACTCATTGCTCACGTGCGGGCACAGCTGCCAAAAGGCGACTGCGCTCGCCGCGGCCACGTTGAGCGAATCGACCCCGTGCGCCATCGGAATTCGCACGGCTCGGTCGCAGCCCGCAATGGTCTTGGCGCCCAAGCCAGCACCCTCGGTGCCCATAAAGATTGCCAGGCGGTCAATCTCCTGCAGCGCGGGATCGTCCAACGACACAGAATCATCCGTCAACGCCATGGCGGCACACGAAAAGCCGGCATCGTGCAGCGCCGCCAGCCCATCATGCGGCCATACGCGCGCCTCGCTGCCAATGCGCGTCCAAGGCACCTGGAAAACCGTGCCCATGCTCACGCGGGCCGAGCGACGGTACAGCGGGTCACAGCAAGTAGGGCTCACCAAAATGCCATCGACGTTCAGCGCAGCCGCCGAGCGGAAAATCGCGCCAACATTGGTGTGATCGACAATACCCTCAAGCACGCACACGCGCACCGGACGATCCCCCGCCGCCTCGACAACGCCGCCCAAGAACTCATCAACCGGAATCTGACGCGGGCGACGGAACGCCGCCAGCGCGCCGCGCGTCACGTTAAAGCCCGTCAACTGCTCCATGAGCTCCATGGAAGCCACGAACACGGGAACCGGACCCGCTCCCTCGCGCACGACAAGCTGGTCAAACAGCGGCATCATCTGGTCGAGCCAGCGCTCGCCTAAAAGAAAGCTCACCGGCTCGTATCCGGCGCGAACCGCACGCTCGATGACCTTGGCACTCTCGGCGATAAAAATGCCCTTTTGCGGCTCTAGCACGCAGCGAAGCTCACGCTCGGTCAGTCGCACGTAAGCATCGAGCCGCTCGTCCTCGAGCGAATCGATTCGCAGCACCTCAACGGCATCAGTCATAGCAGCCAGCCTGTACCCTTCTTTACAGCACATCTATACCAAACGAGGCGACGCTAAGCGCCGCCCCATGCATTCAATCAACCCGATGATACCGTTCACGCCAGACGATTTACGCCTCGATGCGACGATACGTCACGAACTCATAATTGACGCCCTCGTCACCCTCACCGGCGGCAATCGTCGCGACCCCGCTACGCTGCGCAATCTCCCACGCGGGATCGGCGTCCAAGTCGGGAAAGTACGTGTCCACGACATGCACGCAGTGGTTATGAGTGACCTCGGCCTCCACGCAGTACGGCAAAAACTGCCGATAGACATCGCCGCCACCGATCACCCAGGCAACGAGCTCATCGGCAACCGCAGAGAGCGCTTCGTCAACGCTATGCACCACGTCGACGCCCTCGGGGGCAAAGCTCTCGTCGCGGGTGAGCACGATATTGCGGCGGTTCTTGAGCGGACGCCCGCCGGGAAAACTCAGCAGGGTCTTGCGTCCCATGATAACCGGGCAGCCCTTGGTGCAGGCCACAAAATGGCGCATATCGGCGCGATTGGACACCACCATGTCGCCCTCGCACCCAATGCCCCAATCGTCACACACGGCGACGATAGCAGATAGCTTACACGTCATGAGCACCACCTACACCGCAATGGGAATGTTCTTGACCTGCGGGCCGTGCTCATAGCCCTCGACGATCAGGTCATCGGTCGTAAACGCATAGAAGTCATGCACATCGGGGTTGAGCGTTACCTTGGGTGCCGCAAACTGCGGACGCTCGATAAGCTCGCGGACGATATCGACATGACGATCATAGATATGGGCGTCGGCGATCACGTGCAGCAGCTCACCGGGAATCATATCGACCGACTGCGCGACCATCATCAGCAAAATGGCGTACTGGCACACGTTCCAGTTGTTCGCGGCCAAAATGTCCTGGCTGCGCTGGTTGAGAATCATGTTGAGCGTCGGCTTGTCGTCCTGAGGACGCTGCGTCACGTTATAGGTCACGCTATAGGCGCACGGATAAAGGTGCATCTCGGACAGATCGCTAAACACGTACGTATTGGTCATAATGCGGCGACTATACGGCGTGTGCTTAAGGTCGTACAGCACACGGTCCATCTGGTCGAAGTCGCCCTCGGCGTAATGGCTCTTCTGACCAATCTGATAGCCGTAGGCTTTACCGATGGAACCGGTCTCATCGGCCCACTCATCCCAGATATGGCTGTTGAGATCATGCACGTTATTGGACTTCTTTTGATAGATCCACAGAATCTCGTCCATGGCAGACTTAAGCGCCGTACGACGCAGGGTGAGCGCGGGGAACTCCTCGCGCAGATCATAGCGCGCCGTGACACCAAAGTTTTTAATGGTATAGGCAGGGGTGCCGTCCTCCCACACCGGACGGACCTTTTGGCCCTCGGTGGTGGTGCCATGATCCAAGATATCGCGGCACATGGTTACAAACTGCTGATCAGCTTTGCTCATTGACCCTCCTGTCAGTCGCCTATAAGCGAGATTTATTGTAGCCCAGGCGCGCGAGTGTCGAATTGGACACTTAGTCCGGCACACGCAATGCACGGCAGCGCGGCTCCGCAAGCGGCAACGAGGCATCTTAGCCTTTTTCTGACATATGCCAGAAATGCCTTGCGCCCAACGACTAACGCGTTATCCTATTGTTGACATATGTCAGATAAGGAGTGTGCATGGCAGGAAGACGCGAAAAACTGCGCCGCGTCGGGATCATCCCCGAATACCGCGGCTTCACCCCCGATGGCCTGGCCAGCGGTGATGCCATCGACATGACCGTCGACGAGCTTGAGGTGCTGCGCCTGTGCGACCTGGAAGGTCTCAACCAAGAGGCGGTCGCCCAGCAGATGGGCATCGCCCGTGCAACGGTGGCGGCCATTTGCAGCCGCGCGCATCGCAAGGTGGCCGATGCGCTGGTCAACGGACGAGCGCTCGTCATCGAGGGCGGCAATATCGCGTACTCCCCCATCGCCTCGACGACGGCCGCATGGCCAGCAAAGGAGGTCGGCACCATGAGGGTGGCAACGACGTACGACAACGGCAACATCTTTATGCACTTTGGCCGCAGCGAGCAGTTCAAGATCTACGACATCCAGGATGGCAAGGTGCTCAACGAGCAGGTCGTAGGCACCGGCGGCACCGGCCACGGCGCCTTGGCGGGCCTGCTTGCCAACGGTGGCGTTGACACGCTCATCTGCGGCGGCATCGGCGGTGGCGCTATCAACGCGCTTGCTCAAGCCGGCATCACGGTATACGCAGGCGCCCAGGGCAGCTGCGATGCGTGCGTCGAGGCCCTTATCGCCGGCACGCTCGCACAGAACGGCGAGGCCACGTGCGGCTGCCACGGCCATGACCACGAGCACGCACATGAGCATGGCGAGTCCTGTGGTTGTCACGGCCATCACGAGCACGAGGGCCACGAGGGCTGCGGCTGCCACTAGCGGCACGGCACCGCAAACTCGGGGCGCGACACAGAACGCCACCCAACAATCAAAGCCAACAACAAAGGCCACCCGGTAGCTTCCGAGTGGCCTTTGCCATATCAAGCTGGAATTACAGCACTATTTCTTATTACGCATCTGCGCTTCCATCTGGCGCAGCAGGTCCATATCGGACTTGGGGCCGCCCGTTCCCAGGCCGCCCATGCCGCCCAGCCCCATGGCATCCAGACCGGGAATATTGGGCATGCGCATCTTTTTGCCCTTCTTACCCTTCTTGCCCTTCTTGCCGCCGGCCTGCGCCTGATTGGCCATCGTGCGCATGCGGCCCATCATCTTGTTCATCTCGCCCCACTGCTTCATAAGGCTATTGACCTCGGTGGGGGTCACGCCGGCGCCCTTGGCAATGCGGGCACGGCGCTGACCGTTGATGATGGAGGGGCGAAGGCGCTCCTCCTTGGTCATCGACATGATGATGGCCTCGTTCTTGTCGAAGATGCCCTCGTCCAGGTTGCCGCCCATCTGGTTGAGCGCACGCTGGCCGCCGGGGAGCATGCCCAGGATGCCCTTCATGCCGCCCATCTTCTTGACGGCCTTCATCTGGTCGAGCATGTCATTCATGGTGAAGCCCTCGCGCAGCATGCGCTCGGCAGCCTCGAGCTGCTCGGCGTCGGCCGCCTCCTGGGCCTTCTCAATAATGCCGACAACGTCGCCCATACCCAGAATGCGCTTGGCCATACGATCGGGATAGAACGGCTCCAGCGAATCGGGCTTCTCGCCCATGCTCACGAACTTGATGGGCTTGCCGGTCACCTGGCGCACGGAAAGCGCGCCGCCGCCACGGGCATCGCCGTCGAGCTTGGAGATGATCACTCCGTCAAAGTCGGTGCGCTCGGCAAAGGTCGAGACGACGTTGACGATATCCTGGCCGGTCATGGCATCGACGACCATCAGCACCTGATCGGGCTTAACGGCCTTCTTGATGTCCACGGCCTCCTGCATCATCTGCTCATCGATCTGAAGACGTCCGGCGGTATCGACGATGACCACGTCGCGCAGGTGGTCGACGGCCTCCTGGATGGCGCCCTTGGCGATATCGACCGGGTGCGCACCGTCGCCGCGGAAGACCGGTACGCCGATCTCGCCACCGAGCGTGGCCAGCTGGTCGGCAGCAGCGGGACGGTAGACGTCGCACGCGGCGAGCAACGGCGAGCGACCCTGCTTCTTGAGCAGGTAGGCCAGCTTTACGGCAGCCGTGGTCTTACCGGAGCCCTGCAGGCCCACGAGCATGATGACATTGGGAATACGGTTGCTAAAGACGAGCTTGCTCTCGGTGGAGCCGAGCATCTCGGTAAGCTCGTCGAGCACGATCTTGACGACGTTTTGCGCCGGAGAGAGCGACTCCATGACCTCTGCGGTCATGCAGCGCTCCTTAGTCTTGGCGACGAACTCCTTGACAACCTTAAAGTTAACGTCGGCCTCGAGCAGCGCCATGCGAATATCGCGCATGGCCGAAGTAATATCGGCCTCGGTCAGCTTGCCCTTGCCGCGCAGGCGGTCAAATGTGTCGTTGAGGCGATCGCTCAGGGAATCAAACACTAGTCACTCCTTAATTGGACTCGCCCACCAGGGCGCGGCAGAAATCTTTGGCATTGAACTCCTGCAGGTCATCGACCTGCTCGCCCACGCCGATGCGCAGGATCGGGAGCTTGAGCTTCTCGGCCACGGCCATGGCGATGCCGCCCTTAGCCGTGCCGTCGAGCTTAGTCATGATAATACCGTCCAGGCCCAGCGCCTCGTTAAACTCGAGCGCCTGGTTCAGACCGTTTTGGCCCGTCGCGGCGTCGATCACAAGCACGACCGAAACCGGCATGGGACCGGCGGCCATATTGGCGGCGCGCTTACGGGTCACATTGACCACCTTGGCAAGCTCGCGCATGAGCTCAGGGCTCGTGTGTAGACGGCCGGCGGTATCGATAAGCACCAGGTCGCTGCCGCGCTTGTCGGCCTCGTCGAGCACGTCGTAGCAAACACTTGCCGGGTCGGAGCCGCGGTCGCGCTTGATGACGGGGA
>JAIHTM010000253.1 GCA_022713905.1 Collinsella sp. | reverse complement strand
AAAAAACGTCAAACGCCAACTCGGCGCCCTGTCCCACTTAGGCGCCAATCGCGCGTCGGTACTCCGCCATAACCTGAGCGTCGGCAGCTGCGGGGTCGGCAAAATAGCGCCAGTCATAGGTCTCGGCCGAAACAACTCCGCGATAGCCGCGCGCCACCAGCCTATCCAGGTCGGCGCGCATATCGCGGTCGCCGTCACCCCAAGCAAGATGCGTCGTGCCATCTGCCGCAACATCGACAAAATGCACGTGGGCGACATCATCGCCAAGCAGATCGAAATAATCGTCGATGGTATCCCCTGCCACCGCCATAGCGCCCAAATCCAGACACGCCTTAAGTGCCGGATGATCAACTGCCTCGATCATGCGCTTCGTGTCGGCCGCCGAGTTCACGATCATCGACTCAACCGGCTGTAGGGCCTCGAGCACCAGTCGCACGCCGCGCTCTCCCGCATGCTCGGCAATCGCACGCAGCATCGAGGCGCTGCGACCCCACGCGTCCTCGATCGGCTCGTTCAAAAATGCCCAGCCGCTCGAGACCATGACCTGCTCGGCTCCAAGTTCCGCCGCGATATCCACAACGTTCTTAAAGTACGCGAGCGTGCGAGCGCGCGCCTCATTCCCGCGCGCCGCGATATTCCACGGCTTGGGGTTGTTCTGTTCGGGACAAAGCCCCACAATCCGAATCCCATACCGCTGTGACAGCTCCTGCACCTGCTCGAGCGAATCGTATCCATGGCAATCGACATACAGATGCATCGCCCCAGTCCAAAGCTCGCAACACGTGTAGCCCGAGGCCGCTGCCGAAGAAAAGAATTCCTCAAGGTCAAAATAACGATGGCTGATATTCATGACGGCAAGCTGGGGATACTCCATCTTGTCCACCTTTCGGCAAAAGGGCGCCGCAGCACAGTGTGCGCGACGCCCCCTCTTACATTATTCTCATTATGACGGATGCCCTACTGAACACCAAGCACTCCAAAGAACGCGCCGGCGATACTCACGAGCAGGATCACGAGCATGATGACCAGCGGATTCATCTTCTTCTTGAGCATGAGATAGACGATTCCAAACAGCCCCATCGTGACAAAGCCCGGGAAGATTCCGTTGAGCAGCTCGGCCAGCGTCTGAGCACCATCGCCCGCACCGACCATGAGCGGAATGTCCACGGTGACCATCTCCATGGTCATAGCGCCGATCACCATGGCGCCCATGATAGAGGCCATCTTGACGATCGTGTCCATAATGCCCGATTCCTGGACCTTGCTGATCATGTCCGAGCCAAAGCGATACCCCACAAACGTCAGCAGGTAACGGATGATGTAGTGAGGGACATTGAACACGAGCAGGAACAAAATCGGGCCAAGAATAGAGCCCTGTAGCGCCAGCGACGTGCCGACACCCGTTGCCAAAATTCGCAGCGTGCCCCAGTAGAAGGCATCGCCCACGCCGGACAGCGGCCCCATCAAAGCAAGCTTGACATTAGAGATCGCGCTCGTGTCAAAGCTATCGTCAGTAGCGTTGACCTCCTCCATTGCAGCGGCAATGGACATGGGGAGCGTCGAGATGTACGGCGTGACGTTATAGAGCTCCATATGGCGCTTGAGGGCGGCCTTAAAGTCCGCATCCTGCGGATACAGCTTGCGAAGGATCGGCATAAGGGCCCACATAAAGCCGATATGGCCCATACGCTCGTAGTTCCAGGAATGCTCATAGGGAATCGAGCGCCAGAACAGCTTCTTAAGGTCTGCGCGGGAAATCAGCCCGTCGTAAGAAGACTCAAACTTAAAACTCATCGAACCCACTCCCAATCGCAGGATCCTCGGTTGCCACTGCGGGCTGCTCCGCCTTTTTCTTGTCACCCAAAACCGTCATCGCGACGACGATGATCGCGGCAAAGATCGCCACGCCCGTCGTGCTAATGCCAAAGTAGGCGACGAGGAAGAAGCCAGCGAAGAAGAACGGCGCCACCGTCTTGTTCATAATCATCTGAGCCAGCATTGCAAAACCGAGTGCGGGCAAGAAGGCGGCGGCGACATCCATACCGGTCTGAACGAAATCGGGGATGATGTTGAGCAGGCTGGCAACAGCATCGGCGCCAAAGAAGAATGCCAGGGGAATAATCAGCAGGCCGCACCAGCTCTGCGCGTAGCCGGCGATGAGCATGTTGCGCGTGATGGCCTTGGTGTCTCCGTCCTCGACGTTTTTGTCGATACGGTGCACCAGCAGCAGCATCACCGGCTGGCCCAAGGCGGTATCGAGCGCCAGGACAATCGTTGCGATAGGAATGCCCAGGGTCAGGGCCGCCGAAGCGTCCGCGCCGGCCTGCATGGCAAGAGATACGCCCAGGATAGTGCCGGAAATCGTATCGGGCGGGTTATAGGCGCCGACCGAGATGGCGCCGACCATGGCAAGCTCCATCGTGGCGCCCATGATCGTGCCGGTCACCATGTCGCCCATGACAAGGCCAACCAGAGGTCCGAGCACGATCGGGCGCTGGAGGTAGCTCGTGCCCGTCAGCCACTCGGAATAGCCCAAAAGAGCAATCAGGAAAATCAGGATTGTCTTGATAACCATGACAGCCCCTAACCGATGACCTTCGCGGCGTCAGTCTTCGCATCTGCCGGAATCATCTGAATGAACAGTTCATAGCCCTCGCCGAGCAGCTCTTTGACGTATGCCTCGTTTTCGGGCGTAAGGAACACACTCGTCGAGACCTGGCGGGCATTCTCGCTAAAGGCAACGTTGCCGAGGTTGATCTTCTTGACTCCCATCGCCTTGGCGACGGCACCGGCCTGCTGGATCGTCTCGCAAACCACGAAGAGCTTGTACTTGTCGGTCACACCGCTCTGAAGCGCCTTGACGGCGTCCTCGGTGTTTTTGACGACGACCTTGCAGCCCTCCGGCTTTGCAAGGGACAGGGCCTGCAGACGAAGCTTGTCATTGAGGACCGTATCGCTCACCAACAGGATGCAGTCGGCACCCAGAGCCGAGGTCCAGCTAACGGCAACCTGGCCGTGAAGCAGTCGATAATCTACACGAATCATCTGAATCATGATGTGCTCCCTAGTGGTTAAAACTCATCGAGTTCGGCCTGCCCCAGCAGGTCGTTGACGTACTTGACCTTGGTGTCGTCCGCCTCGACGATCTGGCGAATGGCCTCATCGATCGGGGTGGATTCGGGCACGAACAGCAGCTGAATAAGGAGCGGCAGGTTCATATTGGTCACGAGGTGCGTGTTGGGACGCGTCTGGACGATCTTGGTGAACTCGTTGTTGACACTGCCGCCAAAGAGGTCGGTGCAAACGACGACCTCATCGTCCGCCGCAAAGCCGTTCAGAATCGCTGCGGCCTCCTTGGCCAGGTCCTCGTTTCCGTCGACATACATAGAGAGCGCATGGACGTTTTCGCGCTCGCCGGAAAGCAGGCCGATGCTCTCGACGATTCCGGACGCAAAATGAGCATGGGACGCCACGATAAACTGCCTCATTCGATTCCCCTTTCTTGCGAATTTCGGCATAAAAATGCCCGGACGCATGCGCCCGGGCAGGGTGCTTCTTGATCAGTAGCTTATTTGTCACCGATTAGTAGTCGAACTGGTGATAGTAACGACGGTAGTTGAGGTTGTGCTTGGTGACCGTCTCGTAGTAAGCGGCAAGGCGATCGGTGATCAGCGAGGAGAGGATCCACGGAGACACGATGACGCGGAACTCGTCGTCAAGGCCGGGGATCGCGAACTCGGCGGTGTCGATGATGTTGATGTCGGTGTCGCCGGTCACGCCGCGGGTCAGGAAG
>JAIHTM010000007.1 GCA_022713905.1 Collinsella sp. | reverse complement strand
GGGTACCGTGGTGCGCGAGCTCGACCCCGAGACGCAGACCCCGATGTTCGAGATTGCCGACCTCGTGCACGATGGCGAGCGCGTAGTCGTGGCGCCCGGCGGTGCCGGCGGCCTGGGCAACACGCACTTTGTGACGTCGGTGCGCCGTGCGCCCGCGTTCGCCCAGCTGGGCGAGCCGGCCGAGGAGCACTGGATTGAGCTCGAGATGAAGCTTATGGCCGATGCCGCGCTCGTGGGCTTTCCCTCGGTGGGTAAGTCATCGCTCATCGCGCGCATGAGTGCCGCCCGTCCCAAGATTGCCGACTACCCGTTTACCACGCTCGTGCCGAACCTCGGCATGGTGCGTGCCGGCGAATATTCTTACGTCGTTGCCGACGTCCCCGGTCTCATCGAGGGCGCGAGCGAGGGCAAGGGCCTGGGTCACCAGTTCCTGCGCCACATTGAGCGTACGGCCCTAATCATGCATGTCGTCGACATGACGGGTGGTTTTGAGGATCGCGATCCGGTCGAGGACTATCGCATCATCAACCGCGAGCTCGAGCAGTATGGCGCCGAGCTTTCGGAGCGTCCGCAGATCGTCGTTGCCAACAAGTGCGATGCGCCGGGCACGGCCGACAAGATTGCCGACCTCAAGCGCGCAGCGCTCGACGATGGACATATGTTCTTTGCCGTGTCTGCTGTGACGGGTGCCGGCCTGAACACGCTGATGCTTGCCGTAGGTGAGCAAGTGGCCAAGCTCCGCGCAGAGTTGGCCGTCTCCGATGAGCCGGTCGACCTGCGCGACGATGAGTGGGAGCGTCGCCGCCTGCAGCGCGAGAAGCGTTTCCGCATTGTCCAGGAAGAGTCCGGTGCCTTCCGCGTGGTCGGTCGTGCCATCGAGCGCATGGTCATTCAGACCGACTGGGAAAACGAGGAAGCCGTCATTTACCTGCAGCATAAGTTTGCGCGTATGGGTGTTGATGACGCGCTCGAGAAGGCCGGTTGCCGTGCGGGTGACGAGGTCCGCATTTGCCAGCGCGCCTTTGACTTTGAGGGCGCCGAGGACTTCTCGGAGTACGAAGAGCTCGAGGATGCTGGCGAGGACGTTGTCGTCGAGGCCATTGACGTGGCCGATGCTGCGGATGAGGGCGTCGAGGTTGTCGATGCGGCGGATGCCGAGACCTCGGAGGGCGAGTAAGCCATGTCGCTGCGCGGTGGAATCGGTCTGCCCGAGCTTCCTCTAGAGGACGGGCGGGAGTTTAGGCTCGGCATTATGGGCGGCACATTCGACCCGATTCATTACGGGCACTTGGTGACTGCCGAGCAGGCGCGCGAGTCGCTCGACTTGGACGCTGTGCTCTTTATGCCGGCGGGCTCTCCTGCCTTTAAGCTTGACAAGCCGGTGACGCCTGCCGAGGACCGTTATGCCATGACGGTCCTCGCCACCGCCGCGAACCCGGCCTTTTTGGCGAGCCGGTTCGAGATCGACCGTCCGGGCGTAACCTATACGGCCGATACGCTTCATGCCCTTCGCGACTTTTACCCGCCGCAGGTAAAGCTCTACTTTATTACGGGCGCCGACGCGATTATCGATATTGTGACCTGGCATGATGCCGAACGAATTGCTGAGCTTGCTACCTTTATTGCGGCGACGCGACCGGGCTTTGATATCGATACGGCGCGTGCCCGAATCAAAGAGTCGGGGCTGCCGTTCGACGTGCGCTATATTCAGATTCCGGCGCTGGCGATCAGCTCGACGAACATTCGCAAGCGTGTTGCCCGCGGTATGAGCGTGCGCTATCTTACGAGCGAGTCCGTGCTCGGCTACATTCGCAAACGCAGGCTATATGCCGATTTGGGCCAAGAAGATTTTGAGTGATGGGGGTCTACGTTGTCGGTAGAGGATCAGTTTGAGGGCGATGAGCGCGCGCTGCTCAAGCGCATTCAAGAGCTGCTCGATGTTCGCATGAAGGATAAGCGCAAGCGCTATGTGCATTCGCTGGGTGTTGCCGAGACCGCACTTCATCTGGCCGAGGTCCACGGCGTCGACCGCTTTGATGCCGCTGCCGCCGGTCTGATCCATGACTGGGACAAAGTGCTCTCCGACGACGAGCTGGTCACGCGCGCTCTGCATTACGGCATTAAGATTGCCGGCTCTCCTTCCGCCGCGACGCCGCTTTTGCATGGCCCTGTTGCCGCCTATGAGCTTCCGCAGCTTTTTCCCGAGCTGTCGCCGGCCGTTTTCCAGGCTGTCGACCGTCACACCGTGGGTGCCTGCGACATGACGCCGCTCGATATGGTGGTCTTTGTGGCCGATGCCATCGAGCCCAACCGCCACGGCGACTATGCACATGCGCTGCGCAAGATGGTGGGGGAGTCGACGCTCGACGAGTTGTTCTTCTCCTGTTTTGCGCAGGGTCTGGTCTATGTGATCCAGTCCGGGCGCTATCTTTATCCCACGGCTATTTCGATTTACAACCATTACGCCCAGCTGCGCTAGCTCGGGCTGTCTAGAAAGAGGTATTCCATGGCCGACGAGACCATGACCGACGAGCAGATTCTTGAAGGTGTGGAGCACAAGAGCTTCGTCGCCACGTCCGACCGCACTGCCGCCTCGCTGTCTGCGAGCGGTGTCGCCGCCGAGGATGTCGCCCGCGCCGCCGCGCAGGCCGCCTACGACAAGAAGGGCGAGGACGTTCAGGTGCTCGACCTGACCGAGCTTTCCGACGTATGCGACTACTTTGTGCTTGCCACCGGTACCAACAACCGCCAGGTCGATTCGATCGTCGACGAGATCGAGGAGAAGGTCGCTGAGGCTTGCGGTGAGCATCCGTTCTCCATCGAGGGCCGCGAGCAGAAGACCTGGATGCTCATGGACTACGGTTCGGTCGTCGTCCACGTCTTCACTCCCGAAGCCCGCGACTTCTACCGCCTAGAAAAGCTCTGGGGTGACGCCCCCCAGCTCCCCCTCGACCTCCTCTAGTGGCTCATTTGATACGGGGCTTTTAGCTAGCCTCGCGCATTTCGCCGGGCAGTTGCGGTTTTCCGTACCTGCCTGGCTTTCTTTTTGCCCAAAGGCGGTTAATCGTTGAAGCGGGATTGGCGGCCGAAGGATAGGGCGGTGTCGCCGAATTTGTCTCGGACGGCGTCGATGGCGACGGACAGGTCGCGTCGGTCGCTGGACTGCGCTCCACGGTCATCGACTTCGCAGAACAGGTCGGTCTGGATGCCGCCTTGGTGGTTGAAGTCGCTCATGCCGATGCCGGCTAGGCGCACGTGCATGCCTTCCTGCCAGATGTTATCGAGCAGCTCGAGCGCTACGGCCACAAAGATATTCTCGTCATCGGTGGGATGGGGAAGCCTGCGCTGTGCCGTGCGTCCGCTGCCGTAAGAGTATTTGAGCTTGAGCGTCACGGTGCCGCCCGTAAGCCCCTGGCGGCGCAGGCGACGTCCAACCGACTCGCCCAGCAGCGCAATCGCCGCCTCGATATCCCTGCGCTCAGTCAAATCTTTCGCAAAGGTGCGTTCATTGCTGACCGACTTGACCTCGCGCTCCTCATCCAGACTTGTGACCTCGGAAACTTCGAGACCCAGCGCACGTTGGCGCATACGCTCGCCGTTGACGCCAAAAATCGAGGCCAGCGTGGACTCCGGCGCACGCGACAGCTCGCCAAGCGTGTAGATACGCATGCGGCGTAGCCGCTCCTCGGCCGAGCGACCGATGCCGCTCATGGCAGACACCGGCAGCGCGGCCAAAAATCGCTGCTCCGTGCCGGGGCGCACAATGGTCAGGCCAAAGGGCTTGTCGCGCTCGCTCGCGATTTTGGCCACCGTCTTGTTGCAGCCGACGCCAATGGAGCACGTCACCCCCAGTGCCGCCACGCGGTCACTGATGCGTCGCGCGACCAGCAGCGGGTCTTCGGGCGCAAACCGGCCCGGCGTTATATCGATAAAGGCCTCGTCGATGGACACGCGCTCCACACGCGGCGTCTCGTCGGCGAGAATCGCCATGACCTGCGCGCTCACCTCGCGGTAGCGATCAAAGTGCCCGTGCGTCCAAATGGCTTGCGGGCACAAGCGCCGCGCCTCGGCCGAGGCCATGGCAGAGTGCACGCCAAAGCGACGCGCCTCGTATGAGCAGGTGGACACAACGCCGCGAGAATCGGCATCGCCACCCACGATGAGCGGCTTGCCGCGCCATTCGGGATGATCGAGCATTTCCACGCTCGCAAAAAACGCATCGAGGTCCATCAGGCCCACCGCCGGACCCGTCCAGGGAGGCGGCGTGACGCCCGTTGCATCCTCATAACCGTATGTATGTTCGCGTCTTTCCATGTCATGAGTATACCGCGCAGCTCATGTGGGGTGCGTGTATGTGCTTGCAAATCCCGAATTCTTGTCTAAGATATGGATTTGCCCTCGACTACACCGAAGAAGTTGGTCTCACGGACTTCACCTGCCCGCGTCGATGGCGTATTATGTTCAACTGTTTGTTTGTAGTTGCAGCCTAAAGCTGCTTGGTTGGAGGAGTTTCCTTTGGCAGTCAAGATTCGCCTTGCTCGTCACGGCGCTAAGAAGCGTCCGTACTACCGTGTCGTCGTCGCCGATTCCCGCGCCCCGCGTGACGGTCGTATCATCGAGGAGGTTGGCCGCTACAACCCGATGACCGCCCCCAAGACCATCAACCTCGACCTCGAGAAGATCGCCGACTGGCAGTCCAAGGGCGCTCAGCTCACCGACGCTGTCGCCGCTCTGGTCAAGGCCGCCAACGAGGGCGAGAAGACCGAGGCCGTCGTCAAGAAGTCCAAGAAGCAGCTCGCCAAAGAGGCCGAGGCCGCTAAGGCTGCCGCTGAGGCCGCTGAGGGCGCCGAGGAGTAAATCGTGCCTGAGGTTGACGCTGCACAGCTCGAGGGTGAGGCAATGCTCTCAGATCGCATCGCCGATCTCGTCGAATATCTCGTTGTTCAGATCGTCGACGACCCGGATTCCGTGAGCCTTGAGGTCATCGATGGTGACGACGCCTCTACGATTGAGGTTTCGGTTGCCGAGGATGACGTCGCTAAGGTCATCGGCCGTCGTGGCCGTACCATCAAGGCCATTCGCACGCTCGCCCGTGCACTGGCCGCTCGCCTCGACACTGCTGTCGAGGTAGAGGTTCTGGGCTAGGACCTTGAGGTCCCAGTACAAAAACATCGCCCGTGTGGTCAAGCCGCACGGAAGGAAGGGGGAGGTCCTCGCGCAGCCGCTGCGGGGGCTTCCTTCTGTATTGGAGCCGGGTATGCGCGTCGCCCTGACGCCGCCGGCGCTCAAGCGTGACCGCTTTTGCACGGTCATGTCCGTCACCGATACGGGCGATGGCGATCTGGTCTCGTTCGAGGGCATTGACGACTTGACGGCCGCCGAGGGCATCACCGGATGCTATGTGCTGGCTGACCGTGACGACTTTGAGCTCGATTCGCTCGACGCCGCCTATACCGACCTGATGGGTCGCGAGGTGGTCGATGAGCGCTTTGGGTCGCTCGGAACGATTGCCGAGATCATGTCGACGCCCGCTAACGATGTTTGGGTTGTCGAGGGCGATCGGTACGGCGAGGTACTGATTCCCGTGATCGAGCAGGTTGTGCTCGATCTCCCCGACACAGGAACAATTTCCGTCCACGTTATGGACGGCCTGATCGATATGGACAAGTAGGGAGGACAACATGCTGATCGAGACCCTTTCGGTCTTTCCCGAGATGTTTGAGCCCGTCATGTCCACATCGATCTTGGGCCGCGCCCGCAAGGCCGGCCTTTTTGATTTTAAGGCGTATAACCTGCGCGACTGGACGCACGACCGCCATCGTACCGTCGATGACGAGCCGTACGGCGGCGGGCAGGGCATGCTCATGAAGGTCGAGCCTATCGCAGAGGCCATCGAGGCCATTAGCGCAGAGGGTCCCAAGCCCACTGTGGTGTTCTTTACCCCCTGTGGCGAGCCCTTTACGCAGCATGTGGCCGAGCGCCTGCTCAAAAGTGAGCGCCTGTTGTTTGTGTGCAGTCGCTACGAGGGCGTCGACGAGCGTGCGTATGCGTATGCCGATGAGCGTCTGTCGATCGGCGACTACGTGCTTACGGGCGGCGAGCTTCCCGCTATGGTCGTTGCCGATGCCGTTGTACGCCTGATTCCCGGCGCCCTGGGCGACGAGATGAGCAATGTGGACGAGTCGTTCTCGACCGCCGAGGACGGAGGCCTGCTCGAGTACGCGCAGTACACCCGTCCCGCCGAGTTCAACGGCGAGGGCGTGCCGCCGGTGCTCGTGAGCGGCGATCACGCCAAGGTCGATGCCTGGCGTCGCAAGAACGCCATCGAGCGCACCTGCCGCTGGCGTCCCGATCTGATCGAGACGGCGCGGTTGACGCCCGAGGAGCGCGCTTACGCGCAAGAGATCCTTGACGCTTCGTATTCGCAGAGCGAGGAGTGAGAATGGTTCCATCGCAGCATTCCGCGTTGAGGGGCGCTTTTGAGTGGATCGCGGTCATCGCGATCGCACTGGTCGCCACCTTCTTGATTCGCTCGTTTGTGGTCGAGCCCTTTGTGGTGCCCACCGGCTCCATGGAGTCCACGATCGAGATTGGCGACCAGATCCTGGCACAAAAGGTGAGCCTCGAGCTCGGTCAGCCCGTCAAGCAGGGCGATATCGTGGTGTTTCACAACCCCGATGGCACCTCCGAGCATGATGTTCTTGTCAAGCGTGTTATTGCCACGGCCGGCCAGACGGTCGACCTGCAGGATGGCAAGGTGGTCGTTGACGGCCAAGCGCTCGACGAGGATTATACGACGGGCATGAGCTGGCCGCTTTCGGTCCAAGCGCCCGGCGCTCAGGTAAGCTATCCCTACACGGTTCCCGACGGGTGCGTGTGGGTGATGGGCGACAACCGCGAAAACTCTGCCGACTCACGCTACTTTGGTCCCGTCGATCGCTCTGATTTGATCGCTGTGGCGCTTGTGCGCTACTGGCCGCTCAACCGCATCGGCGCTATCGACTAAAAACCGCTATAGTACAGTACCTAACCGTGTAATCGTTTCGACGAGGGGATATTAGAGGCATGAACGCTTCATCGCTTTCCTTCCAAGACATCATCCTGCGCCTCCAGCAGTACTGGGGCGAGCAGGGCTGCGTCATTATGCAGCCCTATGACTCCGAGGTCGGTGCCGGTACCTTCCATACCGCGACCACGCTGCGCTCGCTCGGTCCCGCCGAGTGGCGCACCTGCTATGCGCAGCCCTGCCGCCGTCCTGCCGACGGCCGCTACGGCGAAAACCCCAACCGCATGCAGCACTACTATCAGTTCCAGGTGCTCATTAAGCCGTCGCCGGTAAACGCCCAGGAGCTTTACCTGGGGTCTCTTGCCGCTATCGGCCTGGACCCCAACGACCATGACGTCCGCTTTGTCGAGGACGACTGGGAGAGCCCGACCCTTGGCGCCTGGGGCCTTGGCTGGGAGGTCTGGCTCAACGGCATGGAGGTCACGCAGTTTACGTACTTCCAGCAGGTGGGCGGCATCGAGGTCGACCCCGTGCCCGTCGAGATCACCTATGGCCTGGAGCGTATCGCCATGTACGCCCAGGGCGTCAACTCGGTCTACGACCTGGTGTGGAGCTACCTGCCCGACGGCACGCCCATGACCTATGGTGACGTGTTCCTCGAGAACGAGCGCGAGTTCAGCGCCTACAACTTTGAGGTCGCCAACGTCGAGATGATGCGTCAGAAGTTTGACGACTACGAGGCCGAGTGCCACTCCTGCCTGGAGCGCAAGCTGCCGCTGCCGGCCTACGACTGCGTCATGAAGTGCAGCCACGCCTTCAACCTGCTCGATGCTCGCGGTGCGCTGTCCGCGGTCGAGCGCGCGAACTACATCCTGCGCGTCCGCGCCGTCGCCAAGGCGTGCTGCGAGGCCTATATGGCCGAGGTCGCCGGAATCAACGAGAATGCCGACCAGGAAGGCGAGGTGGCGTAAGCCATGGCAGACGCTAAGGATTTCCTGTTTGAGATCGGTACGGAGGAAATGCCCTCCGCACCGCTGAACAATGCCGTCAAGCAGCTTGGTACCATGATCGCCAAGGGTCTTGACGAGTCCGGTCTGGCCCACGGCGAGGTCCGCGTGATCTCGAGCCCGCGTCGTCTGGCCGCGCTCGTTGCCGATGTCGCCACCGCGACCGATGAGGTCCACGAGGTCAAGCGTGGCCCCGCGGCTAACATCGCCTTCGACGCCGACGGTAACGCCACTAAGGCCGCCCAGGGCTTTGCCCGCAAGTGCGGCGTGGCTGCCGAGGAGCTGGTCCGTCGCGAGGACACCGACGGTCGCGAGTACGTCTTTGCCGAGAAGAATATCCCTTCTGCCCCGGCTACCCCGATCCTGACGGCCCTGTGCGAGAAGACCATCGCCGGCCTGCAGTGGCCCAACTACCGCTCTCAGCGTTGGGGTCACGAGCACGCCACGTTCGTGCGTCCGGTCCGCTGGATCTGCTGCCTTCTGGGCGAGGATGTCGTGCCTGTGTCGTTTGCCGACGTGACGAGTGGCAACACCACGCGCGGCCATCGCGTCCTGGGCCCCGGTGACCACGTGGTCGCCAGCCCCGCCGTCTACGAGCAGGTGCTCGAGGACGCCGGCGTGCTTTCCGCCGAGCGCCGTCGCGAGGCCATCCTCGCCGGTATCGCCGAGGTCGAGGCCGCCCGTCCCGGCTGCCATGTCGACACGCCCAAGAAGGTCTTTGAGGAGGTCATTAACCTCTGCGAGTGGCCGACGGTGCTCGTCGGTACCTTCGATGAGGAGTTCCTCAAGGTCCCGCACGAGATTATCTGCGAGTCCATGCTCACCAACCAGCGCTACTTCCCGATCTATGACGGCGAGGGCAGGCTCACGCGTGAGTTCGTGGTCGTTTCCAACAGCAAGCCCGAGAATGCCGAGCGCGTGATCGACGGTAACGAGCGCGTCGTGCGCGCCCGTCTGGACGACGCCAAGTTCTTCTACGAGGAAGACCTGAAGATCTCCCTCGACGAGTTCCGTGAGCGTCTGGCCAAGGTCGCCTTCCAGGAGAAGCTCGGCAGCGTGCTCGCCAAATCCGAGCGTATTGAGCAGCTCGCGCTCGCTATTGCCCGTGAGGCTCACCTGGGTGCTCACTTGGCCGCCGATGCTGCTCGCGCCGCGCACCTGTGCAAGGCAGACCTGGTGTCCAACGCCGTCGTCGAGTTCACGAGCCAGCAGGGCGTGATGGGCGGTTACTACGCCACCGCGATGGGGGAGAACGACGAGGTCGCTCATGCTATTCGCGATCACTATCGTCCCCGCTTTGCCGGTGACGAGCTACCCGAGGGCACCGCTGGCTGCATCGTGGCCTGCGCCGACAAGCTCGATACCATCGCCGGTATCTTTGCCATCGGCGAGCCCCCGACCGGCTCCTCCGACCCCTACGCGCTGCGTCGTGCCGCTATCGGCATCATCAACATCCTGCGCGACCGTCTGCCGATCGACCCCACGTCGCTCATCGACTTCGCTCTCGAGCTCTATAGCGAGCAGGGCATTGAGTTCGACGCCGCCGAGGTCGCCCAGCAGGTTCGCGACTTCTTCCATGGCCGCCTGGTGAGCATGGCCCGCGACGAAAAGATCCCGGCCGATACCGTTGCCGCCGTCTCTGCGGTGCACATCATCGCCCCGTCCGTCTTCTTCGACCGCTGCGCCGCCCTCGACGAGGCCCGCAAGAACGATGCCGAGACCTTTGACAACCTGGCTACGGCCTATGCCCGTGCCGCGCATATCTCCAAGCCCGAGCTGGGCGCGGAGTACGACCGCAGCCTGATGGGCGAGGCCGAGCTCGCGCTTGCCGATGCTTCCGAGGCTGCTCAGACTGCTGTCGATGCCGCCCTTGCTGCCGAGGACTACCCGGCCGCATTTGCCGCCCTCGCCGCCCTGCGCGCGCCCATTGACCGTTTCTTCGATGAGGTTATGGTCATGGACAAGGACGAGCAGCTCCGCGATAATCGCCTTAAGCTGCTCAACCGCTTCGAGGCCGTTTTCTCTGGCATTGCCAACATCGGTGAGCTTGCCCGCAAAAAGTAAGCCAGCCTGCGCGTAAGCGCAAAAGGAGCCCCGCATGGATTGCCCGGTCACCGCTCGTCCCACCGTTATCGTTATCTCCGACTCGCTCGGAGATACCGCTTGCGAGGTGGTGCTTGCGGCGTCCGGGCAATTTGATGAAGGGGCTTTTCGTGTTTTGCGCCTGCCCAAGGTGACCTCGGTGGAGCAGGTCGAGTCGTTTGTCGGTCCGCGCGTGGATGCGGACCATCGCGATATCGCCGTGTTTCACACCATCGTCGACCCGTCGCTTCGGGCCCGTGTGCTCGACTATTTGGGCATGCTGCATATCCGTTCGGTTGACCTGATCGGCCCTACGCTTGCCGTGCTGTCTTCGCTCATCGGCGTTGCGCCCAAGGGCGTGGCGGGTGTGATTCATAAGACGGACGACCGCTACTTCCATCGTATCGAGGCCATGGAGTATTTTGTCGAGCACGATGACGGGCGCGGCTGCGACGATCTATCGGGTGCCGATATCGTGCTGTTGGGCGTGTCTCGCACGTCTAAGACACCACTGTCGATGTATCTTGCCTATCAGGGCTATAAGGTCGCCAACGTTCCGCTGGCGCACGGTATGGAACCGCCCAAATCGATTTACGAAGTTGACCCGATGCGCCTGTTCGGCCTGATTTCGACCGTCGACGTGATTTCCGAAATCCGTGATAGTCGCCTGGGCGATGACTACGCCCGCGCCGTTGCCGGTTCCTATGCCGAGCCCGAGAGCGTTCGCAGTGAGCTCGAGGAAGCCCGTGCCCTCATGAAGCGTCTGGGCTGCTTTGTGGTGCGCACCGACGGCAAGGCGATCGAGGAGAGTGCCTCCGAGATCGTCGCGCACCTTGAGGAGATCCAAGAAGCAAGGGACCGCCGAGCTGCCCGCCGCGCGCAACAACAGTAATCGCTGAGTAGTCTTTTTGCTAAAGCGTTTTAGCAGTTTCCGATACTTCTGACCTGCTAATTTCTTGCAGTGGTATCTTCATAAGGTAACCACCTTTACCTACCGTTTACCGCCAGTTTTAGCACGTTTAACAAACCTCGCGTCCTCTGCTCAACCTTGCCTAAAACCCGCCGTATAGTTCCCTCACGGCCCGCACCCGGTGGGTCGATTCGTTACCACGGTCGTGCGCGAGAGCGCATGGAAGGGGAAGTATCGTGAGCGATTGCAAGAGGGTTTACCGTTTTGGAACCGATGCCCAGGGCACTTGTGTCACCGAGGGCGATAAGTCCATGAACTTTGTGCTTGGCGGCAAGGGCGCTAACCTTGCTGAGATGAGCCGTATCGGCCTGCCGGTCCCCGGTGGCTTTACCATTACCTGCCAGACCTGCGTTGAGTACTCCGGTGCCGGCAATGTTTGGCCCGAGGGCGCACTCGACGAGATCGTTGCCGCCGAGGCCGACCTTGAGGCCCGCTGCGGCAAAAAGCTCGGCGACGCCTGTGACCCGCTGCTCGTGTCGGTGCGCTCGGGCGCACCGTTCTCCATGCCCGGCATGATGGACACGGTCCTCAACCTGGGCCTCAACGACGATTCCGTCCAGGGACTCATCGCCCAGACGCAAAACCCGCGCTTTGCCTGGGACAGCTACCGCCGCTTTATCCAGATGTTCTCCAACGTCGTCATGGGCGTCGACGCCGACCTGTTCGAGAACGCCCTGACCCAGGCCCGTCTGGTTGCCGGCGTCCGTGTGGACTCTGAGCTTTCGGCCGAGGACCTGCAGGAGCTCGTCGAGACCTTCAAGGGCATCTTCTCCGATAACGTCGAGGCTGCCCTGTATCCCGAGCTCGAGGTCGTCGATGGCAAGCCCATCTTCCCGCACGACCCGGAGCTCCAGCTGCGCCTTGCCATCCAGGCCGTCTTTGGCAGTTGGATGAACGAGCGCGCCTGCATCTACCGCAAGCAGCACGGCATCTCCGACGAGCTTGGTACTGCCGTCAACGTTCAGGCCATGGCCTTTGGCAACAAGGGCGAGACCTCCGCGACCGGCGTCGCCTTCACGCGTAATCCGGCCGACGGTACCAAGGAGTTCTACGGCGACTTTCTGGTTAACGCCCAGGGCGAGGACGTTGTCGCTGGCATCCGCAATACCGAGCCCATCGCCGACCTCAAGACCACTCCGGGCCTCGAGTCCGCCGGCGAGGAGCTCGAGCGCGTCTTCCTGACGCTCGAGGATCACTATCGCGACATGTGCGACATCGAGTTCACCATCGAGCAGGGCAAGCTCTGGATGCTCCAGACCCGCGTGGGCAAGCGTACCGCCACCGCGGCCCTGCGCATTGCCATCGAGATGGTCGAGGAGGGACTGATCACCCGTGAGGAGGCTGTGAGCCGCATCGACCCTGCACAGCTCGACCAGCTCCTGCATCCGCAGTTTGATTCCTCCAAGAAGTATGAGGCGCTCGCATGCGGCCTTAATGCCAGCCCTGGTGCCGCCGTGGGTGAGGTCGTGTTCTCGAGCGATGACGCCGTCGCGCGTTCCGCCGAAGGCCACAAGGTCATCCTGGTCCGCTGGGAGACCAACCCCGACGACCTGAAGGGCATGGTTGCCGCCGAGGGCATCCTGACGAGCCATGGTGGCAAGACGAGCCACGCCGCCGTTATCGCCCGCGGCATGGGTACGCCCTGCGTCTGCGGTGTCGAGCGCTTCCATATCGATGCCGCCGAGAAGGTCGTGCGCATCGAGGGCAGTGACCGCGTGCTGCACGAGGGCGATGTCATCTCCATCGACGGCACCCAGGGCATCGTCGTCGACGGTGCCGTTGACCTGGTTTCGGCCGAGCTCACCGGCGATCTGGACACTATCCTGTCCTGGGCCGACGAGATTCGTCTGGATGAGACCGGTGGCCACGCCAACCACGTGCGCGTTAATGCCGATAACCCCGAGGACGCCGCGCTCGCACTCGAGTTTGGCGCCGAGGCTATTGGCCTGTGCCGCACCGAGCACATGTTCCTGGGCGATCGCAAGAACATCATCCAGAGCTTTATCCTTTCTGACGATGAGGCCGTGAAGCAGCAGGCCCTGGCCGACCTGCTCAAGGTTCAGACCGAGGACTTCCTGGCGATGTTTAAGACCATGTCCGGTCGCGATGTGGTCGTTCGCCTGCTCGATCCGCCGCTTCATGAGTTCCTGGATAATCCTCGCGAGCTTGAGGTCGCCATCACCAAGAAGGAAGCCGCTGGCGCCAGCGAGGAAGAGCTTGCCGTCCTGCGCGCCCGCCTGCGTCGTATCGACGGCATGGTCGAGTCCAACCCCATGCTCGGCCTACGGGGCGTGCGCCTGTCCGTCGTCTTTGGCGATCTGCCGCTCATGCAGGTTCGCGCCGTCGCCACGGCTGCTGCCCGCCTTATCAAGGAGGGTGTCGACCCGCGCCCCGAGATTATGGTCCCGCTCGTTTCCATTACGGCCGAGCATGTCCAGACCCGCGAGGTTATCGAGCGCGTGATCGCAGAGGTTTCCGACGAAGAGGGCGTCGAGCTCAATATTCCCGTGGGCACGATGCTCGAGCTGCCGCGCGCCTGCATGGTCGCCGACGAGATCGCCCATCACGCAGACTTCTTCTGCTTTGGCACCAACGACCTCACCCAGACGACCTTCGGTTTCTCGCGTGACGACGCCGAGGCTAAGTTCATCCCGCTGTACATGCATAAGAAGATCTTGAAGGACAATCCCTTCGAGACCATCGACACGGCGGTACTCGAACTGGTGCGCTTGGCCGTCGAGAAGGGCCGCGCCACCAACCCCGACATGCACTTTGGCGTGTGCGGTGAGCACGGTGGCGACCCCAAGTCCATCAAGGGCCTGTTTAACGTGGCCGACGTGGACTACGTGTCCTGCTCGCCCTACCGCGTGCCCCTCGCACGCCTGGCTGCAGCTCAGGCCAAGCTCGAGGCCAAGCGTTCCGCCTAACGTTTTAGGTTTAGACGCCTAGCGTAGCCCCCTTCATGCCGCCCGTCTCATTCGTGAGACGGGCGGTTATCATGTGCGGGTTTTGTCTTTTTGTCTGCGTAAAAAATTGTTCTTGCAGCAGAAACCCGCGCGTGTATACTCGAATACGTTTGTTCAACTACGTGCCGGCCAAGGTGGTACGGCACCTCTAGAAGAGTAAGGAATTGCACATGGATTACATCCGCGCAATCGAGCGTCAGCAGATCCGCGAGGACATTCCTCAGGTTCGCGTCGCCGACAACGTCAAGGTTCACTACCGCATTAAGGAAGGCGACCGCGAGCGCATCCAGGTCTTCCAGGGCGACGTCATCCGCATGGCCGGCGCCGGTGCCCGCGAGACCTTCACCGTCCGCAAGATGTCCTTCGGTGTCGGTGTTGAGCGTACCTTCCCGCTTCACAGCCCCAAGATCGCCAAGCTCGAGGTCGTTCGTCATGGTCGCGTCCGTCGCGCCAAGCTGTACTTCCTCCGCGACAAGGTGGGCAAGGCTGCTCGCATCCCCGAGAAGCGCTAAGAAGATCGCAGCGTCTGTCCACTCGTTTGGACACAAGGGTCACCTTCGGGTGGCCCTTCTTTTTATCTGATTTGCATGCAAGGAGGGCCTGGTATGGCCAATATGACGAGCTCGGTTTCGGCATCGCAGGTTGCCGGAGAGCTGGCGAGCGCAACGTTTGAGGAGATCCCCGCCCTCGTGGAGCATTATCGCGAGGACCCGCGCCAGCAGGTGATCAAGGCTTGTGAACGCGCCCTCAAACGCCATTCCAAAGAGGTCGCCGAGCGCGAGCGCGTCAATGGCATGTACGAGCTTATGCATGAGCTTGGCGGCGATGGGGTGGTCGTTGGTGTCGACGAGGTGGGTCGCGGATCGGTGGCCGGTCCCCTGACGGTGTGTGCCGTGTGCCTTCCCATGGAGCCGCGCATCTGGGGCATCAACGATTCCAAAAAGCTCACGCCGGCGCGCCGCGAGCTGCTCTCCGTGAAGATTGCCGAGGTGGCGACGGCGATCGGTTTTTGCCATATCGCGCCGAAGGATATCGATGAGATGGGCATGGCCCGTGCTATCCGTACCGCCGTTGCGGGCGCCGTGGCCGATACGGGACTTGAGCCCGACTGCGTCCTCATGGATGGCAATCCCTTGGGCGCCGTTCCCAACGAGCGCGACGTGGTGAAGGGCGATGCCAAGATCGCCTGCATCGCTGCGGCGTCTATCATGGCCAAGGTCACGCGTGACGAGATGATGGTCGAGTACGACGCCGAGTACCCCGAGTACCATCTGGCCGAGTCGAAGGGCTATGCGAGCCCCGAGCACATCGAGGCCATTCGCAAACATGGACTTTGTCCGCTGCACCGCGTGAGCTTTTGCGGAAACTTTCTGCAGACTGAGCGCCTTTTCTAGGTCAATTGTGGAGACGGGGACCTTAAGGGTTCTATAAACCTGCTGGTAGGGGCCGTGTGCAACGCTATTGTTGCGCGCGGCCCGTTTTTGGACGGCATTTGGTCAGCTTTTGGTTTGCTTCCGGTACTTACCCGCATGAAAGGTGCCCTCATCATCGGGGCAATGCAGTGTGCGGGAAAGGAGACCCCATGAGTGCCGCAAGCAAAAAGAGCAAGACGCAGCAGCTCAAGGAGCGTTGGGAAAACGGCGAGCTCGACTGCGGGGCGATGACGCCCGAGTTTATCAAGGGACTCAGTCCCCGCGAGCTGGGCATGCTGGGCGAATTGATCACCATCGACTACTTTAACGAGCGCGGCTACACCTTGCTGGAGCAGGGTTATCGTTGCACCGAGGGCGAGGCCGATCTGGTGCTGCTCGACGAGCTCGACGATGTCGTGGTGATGGCCGAGGTCAAGACCAGACGCGTCGCACTGGATTGCAACACGCGGGTCTTTCCCGAGGAGGCTGTGGACGCCCAAAAGCAACGCCGCTATCGCCGCATCGCAAGTTGCTATCTCATGGAGCATTATCCGCTCAAGGCGATTCGCTTCGATGCTGTGGGTGTCACCATTCGCGGCGGGCATATCGCCGAGATCGAGCACCAGTACAACGCGTTCGATTGGCAGGTTTCGTGATGGCGTTCGAGACGTTTGCCGTTCACGCGGCCTGCATCCGCGGCGTCGAGGCGATTCCCGTCACGGTCGAGGTCTCGCTTGCCGGCGGCGTTCCGGGCATCCAAATGCTCGGCATTCCGAGTATGGAGGTGATGGAGTCGCGCGGTCGTATTCGCTGCGCGATGCGCTCCGCCGGGTTCGAGATCCCACGCTCGGGCATTACGGTCAACCTGGCGCCCGGCGATATTCGCAAGACCGGTAGCGGCTTTGATCTGCCTGTCGCCATCGCGGTTCTGGCAGCCGATGGTCAGATTCCCCGTGACAACCTCGATCGCTGCCTTATCGCCGGCGAGCTCGGCTTGGACGGTACGGTGCTTCCCGTCAAGGGCGAGGTGGCGTTTCAACTGCTGGCTCGCGACATGGGGCTGTCTTTTATCGCCGGCAGGTCAGACCAGCATGTGCCACTCGCGGGCGTGGATTGCGGCTTTATCGATCATTTGTCTCAGCTTGCTCATGGTATGGGCGATGCCGCGCGGCACTACCTGGATTCTGAAGGGCCTGAGGCGACCTTTGAGCCCGAGCTCGACTATGCCGACGTGCTGGGGCAGGAGGTTGCCAAACGCGGCATGGCGCTTGCGGCGGCAGGAGAACTCGGCTTGCTCATGATTGGGTCCCCGGGATCGGGCAAGACTATGCTCGCACGTCGTATGACCGGCATCCTGCCCGAGCTTTCTGTTGAGGATCAACAGGAGGCGCTGTGCATCCATTCGGTTTTGGGTGAGAACATTGATGGCTTGTTGGCGGGGCACCGGCCCTTCCGCAGTCCCCATCACAGTATTTCGACCGCAGGCCTTATCGGCGGTGGGCGCCCGGTGCACCCGGGTGAGATCAGCCTTGCTCATGGCGGTGTGCTCTTTTTGGACGAGCTTGCCGAGTTTCCCACGGGTGTGCTGCAGACGCTGCGTCAGCCCATCGAACGTGGCTATGTGAGGATCGTACGCGTCGACGGGGCCTTTACCTTCCCGTCTCGCTTTCAACTGCTGGCTGCGAGCAATCCCTGCCCCTGCGGCTTTTTGGGCGATCGCGAGGTGCCGTGTCGCTGCTCGGCGGCGATGGTGGAGCGCTATCGGGCAAAGCTGCGCGGTCCTTTGGCCGACCGTATCGACATGATGATCGATGTGACCCGTCCCGACCCCCAGGTGATTATCGAGGGCGCGGAGGGTATGTCGTCGGCCGAGTTACGTGACTACGTTGTGCGCGGTCGCGCCTTTCGCGCCTGGCGCGAGTCCCGTATGGACGATGCGGATGCCGAGGCCGAGGATGACGAGACACGGTCCATTGACGGCGTCGTTTCGACCTTTGAGCTCGATGATGCGGCGGAGAAGTGTGTGCTCGGTCTGTCCAAACGCACACATCTCACAGGGCGCGGCATCGTGCGCCTGGTTCGCATTGCGCGCACGATCGCAGATGTCGCCGAGAGCGAACAAGTGACGCAGGACCACGTGCTCGAGGCGGCGATGTACCAGGGAAGGAGGGACCAATGATGGCCGAGGGGACCTTCGAGCTGCATCCAGGTGATACGTTGTATCCCGAGACCGTTTTGGAGCTTTCTGATGTACCCCAGACGCTCTATGTGCGCGGCAACCCCGAGGCGCTTTCGACGCCCGCGCTCTCCATCATCGGCGCGCGCAAGGCCTCGCCGTATGGTCTTGCCGTGGCAGAGCTTGCGGCAAAAGTGGCGGTTGATGCGGGCGTGACGGTTGTATCGGGCGGCGCGGTCGGTTGTGACCAGGCCTCGGGTTGGGCTGCGGTCAACGCCGGCGGCAAACACGTCGTGGTGCTGGGGACGGGCGCCGACGTGGTCTATCCGCGTTCGAGCGCGGGGCTTATTACGCGCACGCTTGATACGGGCGGCGCGGTCGTGTCGATCTCTCCGTGGGGCATGGGTCCGCGCAAGTTTGCTTTTCCGCGCCGCAATCGCGTGATCGCGGCCCTGTCGCAAGCCCTCTTTGTATCCGAGGCGGGTATGCCTTCTGGGACGTTTTCTACAGCCGAGGCTGCTATGGATTTGGGGCGCGAACTTCTTGCCGTGCCGGGGTCGATCCTATCGCCCGAGTCGCGTGGCACGAATTACCTCATTGCGAACGGTGCCTGCTGCATCGTCGACGAGGAATCTATCGAGATGGCTATCTCACGCATCTACGGAACCCTGCGCTACTCGCGCCCCGATGCTCCCGGCATTGCCGACCTGGATTCAACGCAGCAGACCGTGATGCATGCGCTCATCGCCTCTCCGCTCAAGGTCGACGACATCGCGGCGCTCGTCTCGCTCGATGCTGTCGGTGTACTCAAACTCTTGGGTTCGCTTGAACTCGAGGGCCTTATCGAGCGCATGATGGATGGAAGGTATGCGCCCTCCAAGTTTGCCCTTCACGCCCAGACACCCTTCGGTCACAATGGAAAACGTGTCAATTAGAAAGGTGTTTGCAGATGCAGTTCGATCAGGTGACAGTTATCGGTGGCGGTCTGGCGGGTTCGGAATGCGCAATCCAGCTGGCAGACCGTGGGTTTGCCGTAAAGCTGTGCGAGATGCGCCCCCAGGTGAGCTCCCCGGCCCACCATACCGATCACCTGGCAGAGCTCGTCTGCTCCAATTCGTTTAAGTCGACTCGTCCGGATTCCGCGGCTGGTTTGCTGAAGGCCGAGCTTGAGCGCATGGGTTCAGTCCTGCTCGATTGCGCCCATCGCGCGGCTGTTCCCGCCGGCGGTGCCCTGGCGGTCGACCGCGTCAAGTTTTCCGAGCTTGTCGAGGCCGAGGTTGCCGCCCGTCCCAATATCGAGGTCGTGCACGGCGAGGTCACGCAGATTCCCGAGGGCCACGTGGTCATTGCCGCGGGCCCGCTGTGCTCACCGGCGCTGAGCGAAGAGGTCATGAAGCTCGTCGGTGGCGACGCCCTTGCGTTCTTCGATGCCGCGGCGCCTATCGTTGATGCCTCCACGCTCGATATGGACGTGCTGTTCTCTCAGTCGCGCTACGAGGAGCAGGGGAGCGGCGACTATCTCAACGCTCCGCTCAACAAGGAGGAGTACGAGGCCTTTATCGAGGCGCTCACCACGGCCGACCGCGTGGTGCTCAAGGACTTTGAGGGCGGCGATCTGTTCCAGGCCTGCCAGCCTGCCGAGGAGGTTGCGCGCACCGGCAAGGACGCCATTCGCTTTGGCGCCATGAAGCCCGTCGGCCTCACCGACCCGCGTACCGGACGTCGCCCTTGGGCGGCGATTCAGCTGCGTGCCGAGAACAAGGAGAAGACCGCCTATAACCTGGTGGGCTTCCAGACCAACCTGACCTTTGGCGAGCAGAAGCGCGTCTTCCATATGGTGCCGGGCCTGGAGAACGCTGATTTCTTCCGCTACGGTGTCATGCACCGCAATACCTTTGTCGACGCCCCGCACGTGCTCGATGGCACCTTTGCCGTGCCCGGTACCGGCGTGCGCCTGGCCGGTCAGATCACCGGCACCGAGGGGTACATGGAAGCCGTGGCGACCGGTCTGCTCGCGGCGCTCAACACCTATGCAGAGGCTATCGGCGCCGATTCCGTCGAGTTGCCCCGCGTGGGCGCCCTGGGTGCGCTCGTGGGCTATGCGACCGATCCTGCCACCGTGGGCTATCAGCCCATGCATGTCAACTTTGGCCTGGTGTCGCCGCTCGAGGACGGTAAGCGCCGCAGCAAGCGCGACCGCTATCAGGCCTATGCGGACCGTGCACTCGAGGCCCTCGATGCCTACTTGGCCACGCGTTCCGACTTGTTTGGAGGCGACCGGTCATAGCCTTTGACCTGTACGACACCGTCGACTCTTTTATCGCCTATATCGCACGCGTTGAGGGGCTTTCTCCCAACACGGTGACGGCCTATGGCTCGAGACTGGAGCGCTTTGCTGCCTGGTGCGAGCGCGAGGATATTGATGCTTTCGCTGCCGACGTGCGCACCATTCGTCGCTATCTTGCCGAGCTTTCGCGTGAGCAGGTGGCTCCCCGAACGCTTGCGGCGCACCTGTCGGCTATCCGATCTCTCTATCGCTGGATGGCTGCCGAGGGGATTGTCGAGGGCGATGCGGTCTCGGCGATCGCGTCGCCCAAGCTGCCGCGTGACCTGCCGGGCGTCCTTACGACCCAGCAGGTCGAGGCGCTGCTCAAGACGCCTGATACCTCAACACCCGCGGGACTGCGCGATGCGGCGATGCTCGAGTTGCTCTATGCCTCGGGTGCCCGCATCTCAGAGCTTGCGGCGCTCAATGTGGAATCCATCTCATGGTCCGAGCGCACGCTGCGCCTGTGGGGCAAGGGGAGCAAGGAGCGTATCGTCCCTCTGTATCGTCGTGCGCTCGATGTGACGCGTCTCTATATTGAAGAGGGGAGGCCGGAGTTGCTCGCTCGGGCAAAGCGCCGCGACCTCGCTACCGGGCCGCATCCGCTGCTTATATCGGCGCGCGGCAATCGCATGAGCGCCGCGATGCTCCGGCGGCGGTTCCATACGCTGGCGACGCTCGCCGGCATTCCGGCTGACATCGCCCCGCATGCGATGCGCCATACCTTTGCGACCGACTTGCTCGAGGGCGGTGCGGACCTGCGCTCGGTTCAAGAGCTGCTAGGTCATGCGAGCCTGTCCACGACGCAGATCTACACGCATCTCACACCCGATCGGCTTAAACGTGCCGTGGCTCAAGCCCATCCCCGCGGCGAATAGTGGCTGGGACGTCCCGCGCCGCACTCAGGTGTGTGGTTTTGATTGCGGGTTGGCAGGAAGAGGCATTCCTGCTATCATTCATCGGGTTGCTTCACGGCAACATGTTTTTATCACGCACGCGCGGCTACTTCATACCGTGGTGCCCGGGCTTTGGTAGCACATGTCCGGGTTGGTTTTGGAGGATGACCCCGCGCGGAGGCAAACCACAGGAGGTTTAACATGGCTACCAAGATTAATATCCGCACCCTGCTCGAGGCCGGCTGCCACTTCGGTCACCAGACCCGTCGCTGGAACCCCAAGATGAAGCCGTTCATCTTCGGTGAGCGCAACGGCATCTACATCCTCGACCTCAAGCAGACCATCCTCGACGCCGACCAGGCCTACACCTTCGTCAAGAACGTCGCCAAGGGTGGCAACGTGCTGTTCGTCGGCACCAAGAAGCAGGCTCAGGAGGCCGTCAAGAACGCTGCTGAGCGCGCCAACATGCCTTACATCAACCAGCGTTGGCTCGGCGGTATGCTGACCAACTTCGTCACCATCCGCTCCCGCATCAACCGCATGGAGGAGCTCGAGGCCATGGTCGAGGACGGCCGCATGGCTGTTCTGCCCAAGAAGGAGCAGGCTGTTCTCGGCAAGGAGCTCACCAAGCTCCAGACCAACCTCGGTGGCGCCCGCGACATGAAGGGTCTGCCCCAGGCTCTCTTCGTCATCGACACCAAGCGCGAGGAGAACGCCATCAAGGAGGCTCAGCGCCTGAACATCCCCGTCGTCGCCCTGATCGACACCAACTCCGATCCCGACGAGGTCGAGTACGGCATCCCCTGCAACGATGACGCTATCTCCGCTGTCACCCTTATGTGCGAGCTCATGGCTGACGCCTGCCTCGCTGGCTCTGGTAAGGAGCAGGTCTCCGAGGCCGAGATGGCCGCTGAGCCCAAGGCCGAGTAAATCAGTCTTAGTTAATTCTTTTTCATCTCTTTGAAAGGAACCACAATGGCCCAGATTACCGCCGCTATGGTCAAGCAGCTCCGCGAGATGACCGACTCCCCGATGATGGAGTGCAAGAAGGCTCTCGTCGAGGCTGACGGCGACATGGACGCCGCTGTCGACGTTCTGCGTAAGAACGGCCTTGCCAAGGCTGCCAAGAAGGCTGGCCGTGAGACCAACGAGGGCGCTGTCGCCGCGTTCGTCTCCGAGGATGGCAAGACCGGCGCTCTGCTCGAGCTCTCCTGCGAGACCGACTTCGTTGGCTCTAACGCCAAGTTCACCGGCTTTGCTTCCAAGGTCGCTGAGGTTGTCGCTACCACCGAGCCTGCTGACGTCGACGCTCTGCTCGAGAAGCCGATGGGCGAGGAGACCGTTTCCTCCGAGCTCACCGAGATGATTCACATCATGGGCGAGAACATGAAGATCTCCCGCTTCGCTGCCCGCAAGGCTGAGAACGGCGCGCTCGCTTCTTACATCCACATGGGTGGTAAGATCGGCGTCCTCGTCGAGTTCGCCTTCGAGAAGGCTGAGACCGCTCAGGCTGAATCCTTCAAGACCTTCGCTCACGACGTTGCCCTTCAGGTTGCCGCCGTCGCCCCGATCTGCGCTACCCGCGATCAGGTTCCGGCCGAGACCGTCGAGCACGAGAAGCAGATCTACATGGCTCAGGCTGCCGAGTCCGGTAAGCCCGAGGCTATCCAGGAGAAGATGGCTGTCGGCCGTCTGGAGAAGTTCTACAAGCAGTCCGTGCTCACCGAGCAGGAGTTCATCAAGGACAGCTCCCTCACCATCAAGAAGTACGCTGAGCAGGTCTCCAAGGAGCTCGGCGACACCATTACCGTCGTTGCCTTTGACCGTCTGGTCCGTGGCGAGTAAATAAGCTCTTGTAGCTGGTAATGAGCAGGCTGTGGGTTTTACTCACAGCCTGCTTTTTCATGGCTCTTCTTAGAGCCTTTGATAGAATGTTGAGAGTTCAATCTAAAGGAGGATCGCTTTGTCCGACATCCGATATAAACGCGTGCTTCTTAAGCTTTCCGGCGAAGCGCTGATGGGCGACGGCCAATATGGCATCGACCCCAAGGTTACCGACCATCTTGCTAAGCAGGTCAAGGAGCTGCTCGCCGTTGGCCATGAGGTCGGCGTCGTTGTCGGCGGCGGCAATATTTTCCGCGGCATGGCAGGCGCTGCCGGTGGCATGGAGCGTGCTCAGGCCGACTACATGGGCATGCTGGCAACCGTTATGAACGCGCTCGCCCTGCAGGATGCCTTCGAGCATAACGATGTTCCCTGCCGCGTGATGAGCGCTATCCAGATGAACGAGATCTGCGAGCCCTATATTCGCCGTCGCGCCATCAACCACCTTTCCAAGGGCAACGTCGTTATTTTTGCTGCCGGTTCGGGCAATCCGTACTTTACGACCGACACCGCCGCGGCTCTTCGTGCGTGCGAGATCGGCGCCGAGATTCTGATTAAAGCCACCAAGGTTGACGGCATCTACGACAAAGATCCCGTCAAGTGCGCCGATGCTGTCCGTTTTGACAAGATTACCTACCACGAGGTTCTTGTCCGCGGTCTGCAGGTTATGGATTCCACGGCTACGGCACTGTGCCAGGATAACCGTATGCCGATTTTGGTCCTCAACATCGATGGCGAGGACACCGTCAAGCGCGCGCTTTCGGGTGAGCCCGTCGGCACGCTCGTCTATCAGGAGGATTAAGCATGGCAGAGAACATCACCGCCCATATGGACAAGTCGCTCGAGTCCCTCAAGCATAACTTCTCCAAGGTCCGTACCGGCCGCGCCAATGCCAACATTCTGTCCGACATCACCGTCGATTATTACGGTGTTCCCACGCCGGTCACGCAGGTTGCCGCCGTCAAGACCCCCGAGGCCCACATGCTGCTCATCGAGCCGTGGGACAAGGCACTCATCAATGCTATCGTCAAGGCCATCGGCGCTTCCGATCTGGGTATTACCCCCAACTCCGATGGCACCGTCGTTCGTCTTCCGTTCCCGGCTCCCACTGAGGAGCGCCGTCGCGAGCTCGTCAAGGAGTGCCGCGAGTACGCCGAGCAGGCCAAGGTGTCTATCCGTAACATCCGTCGCGACTTCAACAACAAGCTCGAGCGCGATGAGGAGCTCACCGAGGACGATGTCCGTCGCGAGCAGGCCAAGGTCCAGAAGCACACTGATGAGTATGTCGCCAAGGTCGAGGAGCTTCTGAAGGAAAAAGAAGCCGAGGTCATGGAGATCTAAGGTGCAATACGACGAGCATAAACTGGTCGAGTACTTTGCCGACGCCCCTGCGGGCGTCGGTTTTTCCGACCTTGACCTTAATAACATTCCGCACCATATCTCGTGCATCATGGACGGTAACGGTCGTTGGGCCACGTCGCGCGGTCTTGCACGCACCGAGGGCCACAAGGCGGGTATCGTCTCCCTGCGCGAGATCATTACCGCATGCGTGCGCTTGGGTGTCGACGTCCTTTCGGCCTATGCGTTTTCCACCGAAAACTGGAATCGTCCGCAGCACGAGGTCAACGTTTTGATGCATTTGTTTGCCAAGACGTTTATCGATGAGTTGCCGCTGCTTAAGCGCGAAAACGTTCGCGTTGTCTTTTTGGGCGATATTTCCGCACTGCCTAAGAAGACCCGCGATGTCTTTGAGCGAGGTCTTTCCGAGTGCGCCAATCACACCGGCATGACGCTGGCGCTTGCCGTCAACTACGGCGCGCGTGCCGAGATTACCCGCGCTGTCCGTCAGATCGCACTCGACGCTGCCGCCGGTAAGATCGATCCTGGCGCAATTGATGACGACATGGTGGCTTCCCACCTCTATACCGCTGGCCTTCCCGATCCTGAGCTTGTGATTCGCACTTCTGGTGAGCTGCGCCTTTCGAACTATCTGCTGTGGCAGGTGGCTTATTCCGAATTCTACGTCACCGATACCTATTGGCCCGACTTTGATCGTTGGGGCCTTGTCGACGCCATTTTGGCCTATCAGGGCCGTGACCGTAGGTTTGGTGGTCTGAGCAAGACCGAGGAGGCTTAATCGTGTCCGATCGTCCCAAGGCAATTGCTCCCAAGACGCCTGCGCGCAAAGCTGCCACTGCGGGAGCGCCTGCAGCGAAGAGCGGCACCGGTTCGTGGCTGGCGGGCTTTATTACCCGTGCCGCTGCCGGTATCGTCTACGCCGTTGTCTTTATCTTGTGCTTGGTTTTGGGTATTGTGCCCACGGCCATCTTTGTTTCTGTCATGAGCGGTCTGTGCTGCTATGAGTTTTTCCGTATGACGAGGCTCGATGGCAAGATGGCTAACGAGCGCATGGGTATCGCTGCCGCCGTACTCTTTCCGCTGTCGGCGTTGGGCGATTCGATGCTGCTGAATGCCCTGCTTTTTGCCCTGATGCTCGCTGTGGGTATTTGGTATGTCTGGTCGCCGCGTACCCGCATCTCTGATGTGGCCGTGACGCTCATGGGTCCCATCTACACTGGCTTTATGCTGTCGGCTATCGTGCTGCTGCGCGATGCCGTGCCCGGTTTTGCCGGCACCCTGCTTTCGGTGGGCGTTTGCGCGTCCCTTTGGGTCTCCGATTCGTTTGCCTACATCGTGGGTAGCCGTATCGGCAAACACAAGATGGTTCCCAAGATCTCTCCCAAAAAGAGCTGGGAGGGGTTTGTCGGCGGCATCCTGGGCTCGGTTTTGATTTGGCTCATCCTGTGGGCGACGCACTTCTACAAGCTCAGCCTGCCCTATGCGCTGCTATGCGGCGTGGTCGTGTCCATTTTGGGCGTTATCGGCGACCTCATCGAGTCGCGTATCAAGCGCGGTGTGGGCGTCAAGGATTCCGGTAACCTTATCCCGGGCCACGGCGGTATGCTCGATCGTAGCGATTCGCTTATCTTCGGCTGCATCACCGCGCAGCTGATGCTGATGATCGGAGGCGTGCTGTAATGTCATTCCAGACGACGTATGGCCCCGATGGACGCCTCCGTGTTGCCATCCTAGGTTGTACGGGCTCCATCGGCACCCAGGCGCTCGATGTGTGCCGTCAGCATGCCGATCGCCTGCAGGTGACGGCGCTGTCCGTTAACTCCAGTACCTCCGAGCTCGTTGCCGCTGCCCGCGAGTTCTCGGTTCCGGCGGTTGCCGTGGCCGATGTCGCTCATGGCGATGACGCCGTGCTGCAGGAGTTGCCCGAGGGAACGAAGCTCGGCGTTGGCGCGCAGGCGGTTTGCGAGCTCGCGCGTCGCGACGATGTCGACTGCGTGCTCGTTGCTATTGTGGGCGCCGCCGGTCTCGAGGCGAGCCATGCGGCCTTGACCTCAAATAAGCGCCTTGCCCTTGCCAACAAGGAGTCCCTCGTCGTCGGTGGCGACTTGCTTATGCCGTTGGCGCAACCGGGCCAGCTTATTCCAGTCGACTCTGAGCACTCCGCCATCTGCCAGTGCTATCTGGGGGAGAACCCGCGCGAGGCTCATTGTATTTGGCTCACCTGCTCGGGCGGTCCGTTCTTTGGCCGCACGCGCGACGAGCTAGATCGCGTGACGCGTGCCGATGCCCTCGCACATCCCACGTGGGCCATGGGTGCTAAGATCACCATCGACTCCGCCACCCTCATGAATAAGGGCCTGGAGCGCATTGAGGCCATGCATCTGTTTAACTGCGACCTCGATTTCATTAACGTGGTCGTGCAGCGTCAGTCCAAGATTCACTCTATGGTCGAGTTTGCCGACGGCTCCGTGATGGCGCATCTCGGTGCTTCCGACATGCGTATTCCCATCCAGTTCGCGTTCTCGTATCCCGAGCGTTGGGATACCCCGGCGCCTCGTATCGATTTCCGTGAGCTGGGGCAGCTCACGTTTGATGCTGCCGACATGGATACCTTCCGCTGCCTGGCACTGGCCGAGCGTGCCGGCAAGACGGGTGGCACCATGCCGTGCGTGCTCAATGCCGCCAACGAGGTCGCCGTCGATGCCTTCCTGCACGATGGCTGCAGCC
>JAIHTM010000252.1 GCA_022713905.1 Collinsella sp. | reverse complement strand
ATCCATGCGAACTCCCACACTCGCCAAACCTGCCAAAAAGGGACAGGTTTATTTTGGCAGGTTTTGCCCGCAAAGGGTAACGGGGCCGAGGATGCCGCTGGGGGCGACGGGCTCGGTGAGAGCGAAGATGTCGGGGATCGCATGGTCGAGCGTGTTGATGATGTCGATCGTGAGTTCATGCGCACCGGCGGAAAGTGCGCCGGCGGCAAAACGGTAGGGCGGGCAGATGCGTGTGCCGAGCGAGCGCCCATCGAGCGTGAGCGTCGCGGTTTCGTAAACGTCTCCCAGGTCGATCGTGGCGTCAGCGCAATCGTTGGCCAGCTCAAACGACGCATGATATCGGTAGGTGCCGCAGGTGCTGGTGAACAGGTCGGCCGTAAGGTCGCCCAGGTGTTTGAGCTCTTGTGCTTCACCAAAGGCGCCATTGCTGCCGACAGGGGAGAGGGCAACGGTCCATGGGCCTTCGATGCGCAGACCGAGCGATGTATCAGCGTCGATTGCGCCGTCTCCGGGCGCATCCTCGCTGCCCGCTTCCAAAACAACGATGCAGCTCTCGAAGGGTGCGAGCTCCAACACACCGTCAAACGCAACGGGCTCGGTGCCGTTTAGCAGGTCGAGCCGCGTGCCGCAAAGGCGCTCACCTGTCGCAAGTGCAACCGTGCAGTCGATGCGCTCGCGGGGGTGCTCGTTGACGAGCATAACGTAGGTCTCGCCTGCCCGCTCGTAGCGAAGTGCGCGTAGCCAGGGCTGCGGTGTGTCAGACACAACGGTCTGTAGTCCCGCGCTTGCAAGCGCGCGGGCGACATCGGCGAGCGGCGTTGCGACGAGCCCTCCCAGCTCGACCGCGCCATCGGTATCGTAGAATGCACCGGGCACCTTGTCGACGGCGAGCACCATAACGCCTGCATCCGTCATGCGTCTCGCTGCCTTTGCCGTCTTCGCGCCAATAAACGTAGCACTGGGCATAACAAATGCCTGGTAGCGGCAGCTGTTAACACCAAGCAATCCATCAGCAATCGAAACCTTGTAGCGGCTCTTGTCCTCAAAAGCCTCGGCGGGCACAAAATCAAAGTCGATCTGCGCGCGCGTGAACTCTGCCGCCACGCGCTCGATAGGCATGGCGCTGCCGGCCCATTCGGCATCGGCATGGTACAGGATGGCGACGGGGCGCGTGGCACAGCCTCCCGAAAGCAGCGTTGCCGTACGGTTCATATAGCTCATGAGCTGGCCAAAGTGCGGCCACTGCGGGTTGTTGCCGTGCGCGTAAAAGTGCGGCGGGCAGTCCCAATCGGGGAAGGGTGCCATGCTAAACGCGTGCGGCGTAAACCAATTGACGCCGCGGACGAGCATGTGGTCGGCAATCCACTTCATCTCGCGCAAGCCCTCGTGCCAGCCAAAGGCGCCAAAAACCTCGGCCATGCAGCGCCCCTGCTTTTTGGGGTCGAGGCGCGCGGCTGAAGAGCCCAGTTTGGCAAGCGCGTAGGTAAAGAACTCCATGTTCCATGCGCCATGGAAGTAGCTGTAAGGGCCGTGGTCGATGCCGGGGGCGAGCTGGTTAATAACCACATCGATGCCCGCCATGTCCTGACCGGCGACAGCGCGGAAATAGTGCCCAGCGCCCTGGCCCAAGCGTGTGTGGCAGCTCTTGTCTTCGATCACGTGCCCGATGTGCATGACGCCGTGCTCGCGGCACCAGTCGCCAATCTGCTCGTCAAAGCAGGTGCGGTAGAGTTGCGTGGCAATGTTCATGTAGGCGTGGCGGGTCCGTGCGCCGTCTGCCTCGCGCGTCCAAAGGCCGCGCAGTTTAGCCAGCCAATCCATGCCCAGTGCCTCGTGCAGGCGTCGTGCAAGTTCGTCCGACCATGGCAGCGCCATGTCACCGCGTCCGATAAAGCTGCTGGTAGAAGCGTCTTCGAGGGTCGCACCCTTCTCGTTCATAAAGCCAGGCTCATCGGTAAAGAACCCCAGAATGGTCTTGCCGAACTCGTCGCCCAGATGCGTGAATGTGGGTTCGTAGACGGCGTTGATGAGCATGCGGCACGAATCGGCGTCGACCATGTTGATGTATTCATCGCGAAAGCCGGTCTTTTGGCTGGTGACGTAGAGCTCGAGGGTGGTGACGCCGGCGGGAGCGTCAAAGCGCAGGCAGGCGGGAGTGCCGTCCTCGGTTTGCTCAACGGCGAGCTCAAGGTCGAGCGGCACGCCGGCAGCGTCGAAAGCTGCGGCGCCCACAAAGCACTCTGTGGGATCTATAAGATTGCCGAGCTTGATGGACGTGGACGGTTGGGGTCCAACGACCGTTACCGTGTGATGCTTAAGCACGGTCTTCTTGAGCGCGGGGTCTACATCCTCGCCTGCAAGCGCGCCGTTGGCGTAGCCTGTGGGAAAGTGGGCATCATCGAGCAGCCAGATCTTAAGGCCCAGGCGCTTGCACTCGCCAATGATAAAACGCAGGTCGGACCACCAGCCGTCGCGGCAAAACTCGGGATGCGTGCGCGATTCAAGGCAGACTTCGCGGATGTCCGCCCCGGCAATCTGCTCTAAGTATTCGGTAATCGTCTCGCGTTCTTCGCCCTTGAGCCACAAGAACGGAAGCACATGGTTGTCATATGCCGCCATACTCACTCCTTCAAAACCTGCCAAAAAGGGACAGGTTTATTTTGGTCGGTTTTATCTGGGCAAACGTCACCCCACAGTTGCTTGGCGAAGCGCTGGGACGCGTGCCACATGCCAGAACCAACTTTCTAAACCCTTGCGAGTTCAGGGTACGTCGCCCGTGCTGCCCTGCTAATATCAAAATCGCGGCAAAATATGACTAAATCAACGATGGTGGCGCTATGGATATCGCACGTTTGGACAATCTTTTGCTCGAGCTGACCGATAGCGAGCGCGCTTACTGCGCGGGCGCCCGCTATGACTGGAACGATGCGTTTAGACAGGGTCAACAGGCAGATATCGATGGCAGGCATGTCCATAAAATCGGTAACGCGACGTACGCCCTGCACCAAGAAGGTATGCCCGAGGGCCTGTCGATTGTGCGCAACTCGCGCTTTAACCCCGTGCCAGAGCATGTGCACGATTATGTCGAAATCAGCTATGTCTATCGAGGGCGCGCGCCACAGATTGTCAATGGTACGCAACTCACGCTCGTCCAAAACGAGGTGCTTCTGCTCGATGCCGCCTGTCCACATGCCGTAGGTGAGCTCGGCGAGCACGACCTGATGTTGAGCATTGTCATTTCGCGGTCGATGCTGCGCCGCAGCCTGGAGCAAAGCCTTTCGTCCACAAGTGCCGTCTCGCAGTTCCTGCTCAACGCGCTTAACGACGAGACCGATCATCGCGGGCATGTGCATTTCCGCACGGGCTCCAGCCGTCGGGCGCGCCGCTATATGCAGGAGATGTTGTGCGAGCTCTTGGAGCCGACGGCAGCGAGCCCCCAGATCGTGTCGAGGCTGTTTGAGCTGCTGCTGGTCGAGCTCATGCAAAGCTACGAGGCCGCGCTGCTGCAAACGGGCGTTCCCGCGCTTCCCTCGGCGCAGGTTGCGGTGGCGATGAGCTACATCGAGCGGCATGCTTGCGATTGCACACTCGACGACTTGGCCCACCACCTGCATCTGAGCCCCAACTACGCAAGCGCGCTGCTCAAGCGGCAGACGGGACGCGCGTTTATGCAACTCGTGCAGGAGAGCCGCCTGACACGCGCTGCGGCGCTACTCGATACCGGTGCTACTGCGGAGGCCGCAGCGCGCGAGGTGGGCTATGCCAATATGAGCTTCTTCTACAAAAAATTTGCCGAGCGCTATGGCTGCACGCCGGCCGCCTACCGCCGGCATTTGCCCAGATAAAACCTCCCAAAATAAACCTGTCCCTTTTTGGTCGGTATCAGGA
>JAIHTM010000251.1 GCA_022713905.1 Collinsella sp. | reverse complement strand
CTCAACCACTACGGCAGCGATGCGGACAGCACCGAGGCCGAGAAGGGCGAGAGCTTCAACGACACTAAGATCACCACGAACCCCAAGGTCTACGTCAAGTTTGCGAAGACCGATGTCGCTGCAGCGGAGCAGACGCTCGAGCTGGGCGGTTTCGTGAACGCCGACGCCACGCTCGCGGCCGACCGCCTCAACGAGAACCTCTCCGCACCAGCGAACCTTGCTGCCCCCGAGGACGCCACGACTCCCACGAGCATTAAGCTCACCTGGGGAAAGGTCGATGGTGCTACCTCCTACGACCTTAAGGTCGATGGCACCGTGTTCGCCGTGGGCGATGCAGCGGAATTCACGCATACCGATCTTGCCTACAATAGCAAGCACACCTACCAGATCCGTTCGCGCAACGCCGAGGGCTACTCCCGTTGGAGCGATGTGCTCGCGGCGAACTCCGCCCTCGACCCATGGCGGAACGTGCCCGAGGCCGAGAAGATCACCTGGGAGGGCTCGATCTACGGCAGCCATAAGGCCGATCTCGCCTTCGACCATGAGTTCCAGACGAGCGACGGCGGCTTCCACTCCGGCGGCAACGACCTGGGCAAGGCGCTCACCGTCGACTACGGCCGCGCCTACAAGCTCGACAAGCTCGAGTACTATCCGCGTACCGACGCCGGCAACGGCACTGTGACCAAGATGCGCATCGAGACGAGTCTCGACGGTGTCCATTGGACGAGCCAGGAGGTCGATTGGGAGCGCTCCGCCGCCTGCAAAACGGTGACGTTCGACGGCGCCGTGGCCGCACGCTACGTGCGTATGACGCCGCTCGCTTCGGTTGGTAACTTCTTCTCCGCGTCCGAGATCGCCATCTACAAGGCCGATGGTACGGACGGCTTTGCTGTGGGTTCCAACCTCAACAAGGCAACGATCTCCGATGGCGACTTTTCCAACATGAAGAATTATCTGGGTCTCGAGAACCGCGAGCCCGATACCTCGACGTTCGACTCGCAGATTCGCGACCACTTTGCCGATCTCAACGGCAACGGGGTCTATGATGTCTACGACTACTCGTTTACCATGGCGGGGCTTGATGGCGGCACCAAGCAGAAAGGCAAGGTCGCCGGCAAGCTCGCGGTGATTCCGAGCAAGACCGAGGTCGATGCCGGCGATGAGATCACCGTCGATGTCTATGCGGCCGACGCCAAGAACGTCAACGCCCTGGGCGCGCTCGTCAACTTTAAGAGTGACCAGTTTGAGTTTGTGTCCGAGAGCATCTCGCAGGATGGTTCGACCGCCGGCATGGAGAACCTGTCGCGCGAGAAGGTCCAGTTCGCGGACGGCACACAGACCATCAACCTCGCCTTTGCCAACCGCGGCGACGGCAAGCTCTACAACGGCACTGGCGCGGTGGCGAGCTTCAAACTCAAGGCCAAGACGGCCGGCAAGGTTGAACTGCCCTCGACGTCTTGGCTCATCGGTCCGGCGTGCGATGCGCTCGAGTTTACGAGTGACGGTACCGTGACGATGCCGGACGTTCCGCAGCCCACGGTTGCCGAGTACGGTCAGGATGCCTTCAACATCACGATGACCAACGACGAGCTCACGACCGACGACGGTTCCAACGTCGAGAAGCTTATTCAGCAGAAGAGCTATAACGCGCTGTTCGATAACGATGAGGGCGACAACGGCTTTGAGTTCCTGTGGAACTGGAGCGGCAACTGGGACAGCGAGGGCAAGCTTCCGAGTTACGTGAAGCTTCCCACCACGATGACATTTGCCTTTAAGACACCATCGAAGCTCGATGCCGTTGAGGTCGTCAACCGCGACGGCGGTAACGGCACCGTGCAGAAGATCAAGGCCGTCGTGACGTTCGAGGATGGCTCGACCCAGGAGTTCGCGGGTGGGGAGTACGATTCCTTCCAGGCTCGCTACGCCTTTGGCCTCTCTGCCGAGAACAAGGGCAAGAAGGCGACTAAGGTCGAGATCACGCCGCTTGAGGCATCGGGTGACCAGATGCTCACACTGCGCGAGATCAACTTCAACTACACGCAGGGTGTCGAGGCCATCGAGGGTATCGAGCTGGGCAAGAACCAGACCGAGTTCTTTGAGGGCGACGTTACGCTCGTCGACGCTAAGGCCACGCCCGAGAGCGCCGGCTACCCCTATGTGACGGTCGAGAGCTCCGACTCCTCTGTGGTGAGCGTCTCCGCTGTTCAGGCCGGCGATAGCGTGAACTACTACTTGCGTGCCAACAAGGCCGGCAAGGCAACGATCACGGTGGCGTCAGTGCTCGACCCCTCCAAGACCGCATCCTATGAGGTCGAGGTCAAGGCTGGTGTCGACACCTCTGCGCTCATGGCGGCGCTTTCCAAGGCCGCGGGCTACAGCGAGTCCGTCTACACCAAGGATTCTTATGCAGCTCTCACCGCTGCGGTCGAGGCGGCTCAGAAGCTTCTCGACGGCGGCCAGGGCAGCTATAGCAAGAAGGATGTCGCAGACGCTACGACCAAGATCGAAAAGGCAATCGACGGCCTCAAGATGCGCCCCGTTGATGAGAAGAAGCTCATCAACACGCCCGAGAACCGCGAGAACGTCAAGGTGACCGGCTTCTCGAGCGAGGCCGACTATGAGGGCAGCAACGCCGTCAACGCTCTTGACGGCGATGAGCAGACGCTCTGGCACAGCGACTATGCTTATAAGACCGGTATGCCCCAGCACCTGACCGTCGACCTGGGCCGCGACTACGATCTCACCGACGTCACGTTCCTGCCGCGCCAGGACGGCGGCACGAACGGCGATATCTTTGAGGCCGAGGTGCTGGTCTCCGACACCGCCGACGGTTATGAGATGGGCACCGCCGCGTCGATGGGTACGTTTACCTTCGACAACGACGGCCGCGTGCTCACCGACCGTGGCGACTGGAAGCAGATGAGCTTTGGTGCCGCGCGCGGTCGCTACGTGACCGTCAAGGTGCTCCACGCCGGCGGTGGCAGCGTTGACGCCTACTGCAGCATGGCGGAACTCAAGTTCTACGGTGCGGCCGTTCCCGATCCGGTGGCGAAGGACGACCTCACTGCCGCGATTGAAAAGGTTGATGCCGAGGTTGCAGCCGGCGACCTTAAGGCCAGTGACTACACCGAGGCTTCCTGGACCGCGTTCCAGAACGCCTTGGCGAGCGCCCGCGCCATCCTGAGCGACGAGAACGCCACGCAGGACGAGGTCGACCAGGCACTCAAGGCGCTCGAGGATGCCCGTGACGCGCTCGAGAAGACCCCGGTGACCCCAGTTGAGAACCCGACCAAGAAACAGCTCAAGGCCCTGGTCAAGCAGGCGAAGGAGACTGACACCAAGGGAAAGACGGCCGAGTCCGTCAAGGCCCTGACGGATGCCATTACCTACGCCGAGGATGTCTTGGGTGATGAGAATGCTTCCGACACCCAGCTCCAGGCGGCTTATGACCAGCTCAAGCTGGCCATCGAGGGCCTTAAGGATGCCGACTCCGGCAACCAGGGCGGTTCGGGCAACCAGGGTTCCGGCAATGGCTCGAACGGCGGCAGCCAGGCGGGCAAGCCCGCAGGCGACAAGGCCCAGGGCGGCAAGAAGAACGGTTCGGCGATCCCCGTTACTGGCGATCAAACGGCGGCAACTGTCGCGACTGTCGGTGGCCTTGGAGCCATCATCGCTGCGATCGGTGCCTTCTTCCACCGTCGCAATAAGGCTGAGTAGTCCCAGCGACAACTAAGCAAACGTGCCCGCCGTCCCACCCAAGGACGGTGGGCACGCTTTTTTATTTCAGCTAACGTACGTCATGGCAATCCCCGGTAGGTCGAGGGGTGCTTTGCGGGCGGGCCAGGCTTTATCTGAACGACTTTGCGAAGCAACCGGAGTGAAGATAAAGCCTGGCC
>JAIHTM010000250.1 GCA_022713905.1 Collinsella sp. | reverse complement strand
AATCGTGGTAAATTCGTGGTAAAATGAGTTTTTTCTATACTTCAAAATACTTGAAAGTATAGTGTTTATGCGGATAATCGAAAATTAGATATAAAATTTTGCTGAACTAATAGAATTCCTTTAGTCTCTAAGGGGATAACGACCGAATTCTTGCGCATTTTTGGATTCCGGCCTTGATGGAAAAGGACATGGGCCGTGCCGGGTACGTTTTTCAGTCGCCAGACAATGAAAAACCGCGATTGGAAAGAGGCATGGAGCCATGTCCAAGGAAATCATACAGTTCGACCAGGCCATGTTCGAGAGCAAGCTCGACGCCATGGTGCGCGAGAAGGTCGAGCGGATCGTCAACGCGATGCCCGACGCTTCAGGCGAACGAGATCGCCAACGCCGCGAGATACGAGCGTTCCGGCTGATGGTGGCCGACCGGTGGGGTGGGAATCAGTTGAGATTATTCTTGGGTGCCTGTGGGTGCCTCGTGGAGAAACGAGGGTAATCGGTAGGTTTCCCAAAAATCGAAAGCCTTGGAACAAAGCCAAAAACAGTTGGCTAGGATTATCATGCGAGGTGCGCATGATGATGGTAGTCATGGTTCCAAGTGTCTCATGGGCTTGAGACCGGGCGTTGCTGTTTGATTGCGGGGAATGGCACAGAGGGCCCGTGGACTGGCTTCGACCGATAGCCGGGAAGCCGAGCCGCAGCGTGAAGCGTCATGCGAGTTGTCTCGCGATGGCCAACGCGCCGGCAACGACCATGAGCGCCGAGAAGACACGCAGAAGAGTCCTTTTGCGTTCTCTTCCCGGTTTTTGGATCCGATCACGACGTATATCAGGACCAATCCGACGGCCAGCGGCACCAAGGCCAGCGGAAACAGCGGTTCTTCCATGGCATCTCATCTCGAACGCTGTGGTTCAGATTTTTCGATGTTCGGTTTTTCTGCGCTTGCTGACAAGAGCCATGGAGCAGCATGCCGATACGCACAGATTCACTATGCAGGTCGCCGCCGGCAGTAGCCGTATGAACGGCTGACTGTAGAAATCGATGACATCCGGATCCATGGATCCTGAGTATATTTCAAAAACCGGATATGATGCGAGAGCCGGCGCCGAACTCACGAGGAACAGTATCCAAATGACGGGCAATCTCAGGATGGATACTGTTCGGCCTTTCCGATGGACTTCTTTCGAGAACATGAAAAGAGCCCAAGAGGCCACTGCGATTAACGCACCCGCGCAATACAAGAGACCAGGGAACTCGCTACGTATGATTCCGTCCTCACTTCAGTCGCAGGTAATTTGGCTTATCGATCTTCTGGCTGGTTCGAGATTACCATACCTGACATGGCAGTCGAATTGCCCGTTGTCTATTGGCAGAGCATCCGACTGTTAATCGGATGGTCGCTGGTTCAAGCCCAGCCGCAGGAGCCAGACAAAAACCCGGAACTTCGGTTCCGGGTTTTTGTTACCCGCCCCCCCCGAAACTCCTTTATCAAGGAATCATCCATAAGGGATGCCGCAGCAGACGGTCTCCAAGGCACTGCACCGTGCTCATCCCCATGGACGACGGCAACTGGCACGTCACCGTGTACTGTCCCGCCTCGCTGGACAGCCCACTGCTCGACAAGGATTCCAACGAATTCGACACGGACGACGTGAAACCCGGCGACAAGTCGTACACCGTTGCCAATCCATTCCACCTGGATCACGCACCCGGAACAGACGGTTTCATCTTCGGCCCTGACACCCTCCGACGATAGCGATGGACTAACCATTCAACCGCACGCGTAGGAGGAGCGCATTCCAACCATGAATGAATGACATATAGACGTCAAGGGCTTGCGGACATCGTGTCCGCAAGCCCTTGACGTCTCAATCCAACGAAATATCGACTTTTACCCGTTTGTCGGATTCAGGCTTTCGCGCAAGTCCGGCGATGAGGAGGGCCACCAGCAGGGGGATCGTCGTCAGTGTACCCCAGGAAATCGAGAACGTGTCGGCGATGTAGCCGCACAGCGGGGTGACGACCGCGGTGAAGGCCATCAATACGAGCGATCCCACGGAGAACGCGGTCGCGCGGATCGAATCGTCAATGCTCTCGTGCAAGCTGCTGGAGATCATGTTCGCCACGTACATCTGCGCGCAGGAGAACACGAAGAACGCCAGGATCCTCACCGCCGGCATCGGCGTGGCCGCAAGCACCACCGCCGACACGATGAGCACGAGGATCGCAATGTCGCCGGAACGTGGATGCAGCCGTAGCATACCCAGACGACTACCGACGATCTGCGCGATATTAGTGAACACTAGGCCGGCGAACTGCCACCAGACCCCGGTCTGGTGGCCCATCAGCAGCAGCTGCCAGAACGTCAGCACCGACAACGTACCCAGATTGAACACCACCATATTCCATATCTCCGGCTTCCGCAGCAGCACGGCCGCGGCCGCCACGGTCTGCCTGACATGATCCAACACCGTCAGCGAGGTCCCGGACTCGCCCGGCTCGGCGGATCCATCGGATTCGACGGACGCCTCGGCCTGCCGTTCCGTCGTCCCGCTCCCATCCGTCGCTGCGGCCTTGGTGCGCGACCCGGCCCTCATCAGACCGAGAAGCGGGATGATCGCCAATACGTAGAACACCGTCGCGCCCAGCCAGATCAGCTGGGAGTCAAGCAGGAACAGCACGGCACCGACCGCACCGCCGCATATCGTGCACACAGCGATCATCGCCGACAGTCTTGACACCAAGGTCTTCATACCCAGCGAGGGATCGTGCTTGCGGGCGTATTCGATGTACAGCGAGGACGCCGCGCCGCTTTCGACCGCGGCCCCGATGCCGGCCAGCACGTTGGCCAGGCACAGCACGGCGAAGTTCGCGGACCAGAACAGCATCAATATGAATCCCGCGACGCGGCACAACACGCCGATGATCAGCGTCCGTTCCCGGGACCACCGGTCGAACAGCACGGACGTGGGCAGCTCGCTGGCCGATTCGCTGACGTCGAACACCACATTGACGATGGAGATCAGCAGCACCGACAGGCCCACATCATGATAGGCCACCATATAGTAGACCGAAAAACATCCGGCACCAAGATAAATAAGCGCATTATACAAACAGGCAAACCGAACCATCAATCATTCCCTTACATAAACAAAGAACCGGTATACGTGGGACTGTCTCTCGAAGTGTGTAACTGGCCTTAACTGGCCGGTCGTGTGGCCGGTCGGAAAGGCTGGTGGACGATGTGTGCTGGGACAATGGGAAACATGACACCGACGAAGAAGCCGGACGCGGAAAAACGCAACGCCGAGCGGGAGGCGGCGCTCACATTCGTGCGCATGGCCAAGGAAAAAGGACTGGACCTGACAGGGCCCGACGGACTGCTCAAACAGTTCACCAAAAGCGTGCTGGAGACGGCCCTGGACGAGGAGATGACCGAGCACCTGGGCCGCGCCAAGCACAAGAAATCCAAGGACGGCAGGGCCGCGAACACGCGCAACGGCACCACCGCCAAGACCGTGGTCACCGATTCGGTAGGTCCGGTCGGGATCGAGGTGCCGCGAGACCGCGATGGCTCGTTCGAGCCGGTCGTCGTCAGGAAACGGCAGCGGCGGCTGCCCGGGGTGGGCGAGGTGGTGCTGTCCCTGTATGCCAGGGGCCTGACCACCGGCGAGATCAGCGCCCACTTCCAGGAGATCTACGGGGCGGACGTGTCCAGGGAGACCGTCAGTCGCATCACCGAGCGGGTCGTGGCCGAGAAGGACGAATGGTGCTCGCGTCCCCTGGATCGTGTGTACGCGGCCGTGTTCATCGACGCGACCGTCGTCAAGGTGCGCGACGGGCAGGTCGCCAACCGCGCGTTCTACGTGGCCGTTGGCGTGGATCTGGAGGGCGGCCGCGACGTGCTGGGCATCTGGGCGTCGCCCGCCGCCGCGG
>JAIHTM010000249.1 GCA_022713905.1 Collinsella sp. | reverse complement strand
GGACAAACCCCATGGATCAAAGCAAGCCTTCGTTCTTTATCACGACGCCCATCTACTACGTCAACGCCGATCCGCACCTGGGCACGGCTTATTCCACCATCATCGCCGACGTTCAGGCTCGCTATCGCCGCTCCGCCGGCTATAACGTCAAGTTCCTGACCGGCATGGACGAGCACGGCGAGAAGGTCGCCGAGGCCGCAGCCAAGCACAACATGACGCCGCAGGAGTGGACCGACAGCCAGGCTCCGCACTTCAAGGAGCTTTGGAGCAAGCTCGAGATCTCCAACGACGATTTCATCCGCACCACCGAGCCGCGCCAGCATCATGCCGTGCAGTACCTGTGGGAGCGCATGAAGGAGTCCGGCTACCTGTATAAGGGCAGCTACGACGGTTGGTATTGCGTGCCTGACGAGACCTACTTTACCGATACGCAGGTCCAGAAGGGCGACGAGGAGTACGGCAGCGTCGGCCAGCACCTGTGCCCCGACTGCCACCGTCCGCTTGAGCGCGTGCAGGAGGAGTCCTACTTCTTTAAGCTTTCCGCCTTCCAGGACAAGCTGCTCAAGCTTTATGATGAGCACCCCGACTTTGTCGAGCCTGCGTTCCGCATGAACGAGGTGCGCAGTTTTGTCGAGGGCGGCCTTAACGACCTTTCCGTGAGCCGCACGAGCTTTGACTGGGGCATTCAGGTCCCGTTTGACGAGGGTCACGTGACCTACGTGTGGTTCGATGCGCTGCTCAACTATATGACGGCCGTCGGTTACGGTGTCGACACCGACGAGGCGCGTGCCGAGCTGGCCTATCGCTGGCCCGCGCAGTTCCACATCGTGGGCAAGGACATTATCCGCTTCCACTGCGTCATTTGGCCCGCCATGCTTATGGCCATCGGCGAGGCCCTGCCCGAGCACGTCTTTGCCCACGGTTTCCTGACCGTGCGCAATGCCGAGACCGGCAAGGCCGAGAAGATGTCCAAGAGCCGCGGCAATGCCATCGCTCCGCAGGACGTTATCGACATGCTGGGCGTCGAGGGCTATCGCTGCTACTTTATGACCGACGTGGTCCCCGGCACCGACGGTGCCATCAGCTTCGACCGCATGGAGCAGGTCTACAACGCCGACCTGGCCAACAGCTGGGGCAACCTTATCTCGCGTTCGCTCAACATGAGCGGCAAGTACTTTGACGGTTGCGCGCCTGCCAAGCCCGCGTCGTTCGATGCGTTCGACAACCCGCTGGCAAAGATTGCCGATGGCCTGGTCGATCGCTACATGGCCAAGATGGACGTGCTCGATTACGGTGGAGCTAAGGACGAGGTCATGGAGCTCATCCATGCCGCCAACCACTACATCGAGGACTCCGAGCCCTGGGCGCTTGCCAAGGACGAGGCCAAGGCCGACGAGCTGGCGTTTGTTATCTACAACCTGCTCGAGGCCATCCGCATTGCCGCTCACCTGCTGATGCCGCTCATGCCTCAGACCTCTGCCGAGGCCTTGCGCCGCCTGTCCTGCGAGGACGAGGCCGCGAGCGACGATCTCAAGGGCATTTGCGCTTGGGGCCTGCTTGCCGGTGGTCAGCCCGTCGAGAAGGGCGAGCCGCTGTTCCCGCGTCTGGGCTAAGACGCCGCGCGCCATATCGGCAATTTGCTGTTTAGATGTAAGGGCATGGCCGCAACGGTCCATGCCCTTTTGTTTCAAGACGCAGCCACCATGCTAAGGAGGCAACTATGACAACTTCGCCTTTGGCAAACCCCACGGCAACAAGGGAGCTGCTGGAGGAGTTTGGCCTTGCGACCAAGCATCGCCTGGGCCAGAACTTCCTGATCGACAACCATGTGATTGAGCGCATTTGCGAGCTTTCCGAGCTTGCGGGCGATGAGCGCGTGCTCGAGGTTGGCCCGGGCGTTGGCACGCTCACGCTTGCGTTGCTGCAGGAGGCGGCGTGCGTCACGTCGATCGAGGCCGATCCCGAGCTTGAGCCGGTGCTCGATGCCCACGCCGCCGACTACGCCAACTTCCGTTTTATCATGGGCGACGCGCTCAAGGTGACGCCGGAGCAGATTGGGCAGGCCGCCGGTGGTGAACCCACGGTGTTTGTCGCGAACCTGCCCTATAACGTGGCGGCGACGATCATCCTGCAGTTCTTCCAGACGATGCCCGCGCTCAAGCGCGCCGTCGTCATGGTTCAAAAGGAGGTTGCCGATCGCATTGCCGCAACGCCGGGCAACAAGACCTATGGCGGCTATACGGCAAAGCTCGGCCTGTATGCGCAGGTTACGGGTCGCTTTGAGGTGCCGCCGCGCTGCTTTATGCCGGCGCCGCACGTGGACTCGGCCGTCGTGCGCATCGACCGTGTTGACGGCGTGGTGCCCGAGGGGCTCGATTGCGAGTTTGTGGCCCGCGTAATTGACGCTGCATTTGCTCAGCGTCGCAAGACCATCCGCAATTCCATGAGCGCCAACGGCTTTGCCAAGGACGTGCTCGATGCTGCCTTTGTGGCTTGCGATATCGCGCCCACCACGCGCGCCGAGACGCTCGATGTTGCCGACTTTGTCCGCCTGGCCCAGGAGCTAATCCATGACGCCTAATGCCGAACGCGTGACGTTTACCAAGAAAAAGAAGACGGTTGCTTGTCCCGTGCCCTTGGCACCGCTTGCCGACACGCATGCGCATCTGCTTTCGTTTTGGGGCAAAGAAGTGCCCGAGACGCTCGTGCGCGCCAAAGCCGCGGGCGTCGATCTGTTGGTGACGATGCTCGACCCCATCGCCGACAAGCGCAGCGTGACGGACTATAGTGACTGGCTGGTGCGCGAGATTATGCCGATGCGGGATATTCCGCAGATCAAGTATCTCGCTGGCGTTCACCCCTATGGCGCGCCGGACTATACCGACGACATTCACGCGCAGGTTGTTGCTGCGCTTGATGACCCTTTGTGCGTCGGCATCGGCGAGATCGGTCTGGACTACCACATGGATTACGATGACGACATCGCGCCGGCGCCCCATAGCGTGCAGATTGATTGCATGGCACGTCAGCTCGAAGTTGCCGTGCGCCGCAATGTGCCGGTGGAGCTGCACCTGCGGCACGAGGACTCGGATGGGGGGCGCACCTCGCACGTTGATGCCTACAACGTGCTGCGCGAGGTGGGTGTGCCTCAGGCCGGTTGCGTGCTGCACTGCTTTGGCGAGGATCGAGCCACAATGGAGCGCTTTGTGGGTTTGGGCTGCTATATCGCCTATGGCGGCGCGGCCACCTTTAAGCGCAACGACGACGTGCGCGAGGCATTTGCGGCGACCCCACTCGATCGCATTTTGTTTGAGACGGACAGCCCGTACATGGCGCCGGAGCCCATTCGTGGTCTTGAGTGCGAGCCGGCAATGATTTCTATCACGGCAAACACGCTGGTCAACGACCGTGTCGATCGTACCGGCGAGGACGCCGAAACAATCGCGCAAGCCGCTTGGGAGAATGCCTGCAAACTTTTTCAAAAATAGTTCTTGCGTTCGTGGTGGCGCTCCGTTATTCTAATTCCTGCACGCGGGCGTGGCGGAATTGGCAGACGCGTACGGTTCAGGTCCGTATGGGGGCAACCCCATGAAGGTTCAAGTCCTTTCGCCCGCACCATTGATTGAAAGAGCTCCCAGCAATGGGAGCTTTTTTGTTATGGGCCGTTTTGGCAGATTTGACATATCGATTTCGCGCGGTAGATGTCCCTGTGGTCAAAAAGTGGCAAATATGAGTACTGACATGAAAATAGAGACATTTCATGAAGCTATTTTTGCTCATTTTGCGCAACAGATGTACGCTAATTTGGCTCAACCTTGAGACAAAATGAAGTAATTTCGATAGACCTCGGTCGCGCGCGCAGACGTGGTGTAAGAGTGTCCTGAGGTCCGTCGCTGCAAGTCCCGATGTTACTCCTTCTTGAGGCCGTGCTTCTCGACTATCTCGT
>JAIHTM010000248.1 GCA_022713905.1 Collinsella sp. | reverse complement strand
TCCTTATGTACCGGCCTTTTAGGAACGTCCCCAAGTGCCGGCAGATTGGGACAGTCTTTCTTGCCAAACGTTAAAGACTGTCCCCAACGACTAGTCATTTAAGAACGTCCCCAATGACTAGGTAGCAAAACGCCCGTCGGCGGTGTGCCGGCGGGCGTTACTGTGCGATATGTTGCGTTATGGGCTTAGTGCCTCATAAAGTGGTATTCGATCACATTGCTGTAGGGGTGACCCGGGCCCACGATGCCCTGTGGGAACAGCGGCTGGTGAGGCGTGTCGGGGTACATCTCGGCCTCGAGAGCAAAGCCGGCGCCCCAGCCATAGTTAGCATCGTCCTTGGCGTGCTCGTCGCCCAGCCAGTTGCCGGTGTAGAGCTGCACGCCCGGGGCGGTGGTGTAGTAGTCTAGTTCACGACCGGTCCACATCTCCTCGACGTGCATCGCGCGGCGCAGATTACGGCCGTACTGATAGCCATCGATGCACAGACAGTGGTCGTAGCCACGGGCTTGCTTAATCTGCGGGTCGTCGGCCTCCATGCCAGGCGCGACGGGGTGCAGCTCACGGAAGTCAAACGGCGTGCCCTCGACCGGAGCGATCTCGCCGGTGGGAATGTTCTGGTCATCAATGGGCAGGTAGTGGGCAGCGTTGGCAACAAAGAAGTGTTCGCAGTCCATGCCGGCGTTATGGCCGGCAAGGTTAAAGTACGTGTGGTTGGTCATGGACACGTATGTGGCGCAGTCGCTCTCGCAGCCATATTCGACACGAAAGACGCCGGTACGCGTCACGGCAAACACGGCCGTAAAGGTGCGGTTGCCGGGAAGGCCCAGCTCGCCATCCTCAAGAGAGGTGGTCATGCGCACGGCATTGTGGACCTCGTCGAGCTCAACGTCCCACACGCGCTTGTGCAGGCCGTGCTCAAGATCGCTGTGTAGGTTGTTGGCGCCTTCGTTGGCCGGCATATGCCAGTCCGTGCCGGCGATGGTGATCGTGGCGCCCGCGGTGCGGTTTGCCACGGGGCCGATGGTCGCGCCAAAGCAGGCGGGGTTGTCAAAGTAATCCTCGAGCTTATCGAAGCCCAGTACCACATCGCGCACGTTGCCGGGAATGTCAGGCACATCGATACCAAGCACGGTGGCGCCATAGTCCATAATGCGAACGCAGATCTCGGGCCCGTTGAGGGTGTAGCGATGAACGGGGGTACCGCACGGCGCGGTGCCGAAAAGCTCGGAAGTGATCATTTGGTTCCTAACATCGAGGTATTTCGGACAAACTGTAGCGCGAACAGGCGAGATTATCACTACACCCCACTAAAGCAGGGGGTATTTTTCTTAAAAAAGTGATGATTGGAGCTGTGCGGGCGTTCATTTTTGACATGCACGAGTCTGATACAATTTGTTCGTTACTGTTTGAATTGACGTGAGCGTGGAACAGCGAGGACTCATCGTGATTAAAGCGGAGCGACAGGATAAGGTTCGTCAGCTGCTCGAGGAGCAGGGCACGGTCTCGGTTAAAGAGATTTCGGATGCACTGGGTGTCTCGGATATGACGATCCGCCGCGATCTTGAGGAGCTTGCGAGCCTAGGCGAGATCGAGCGCGTGCACGGCGGAGCCCGTAGTGCGCAGGGCCGTCCCCACGCTATGCTGCGCCACGAGTATTCGCACAGCGAAAAGCGCACGAAGCATGCCGAGGAAAAGTTGCAGATTGCGCGCCGTTCTGTGGAGCTTATCGAGGAAGGCTCGACCATCTTTTTGGGCACGGGCACCACGGTTGAGCAGATGGCCTCGATGCTGCCGGCGTTTCGCCTGCGCATTGTGACCAATTCGCTTTCGGTGTTTAACCTGCTCGAGGCGCGCGAAGACTGCGAACTGTGCCTGGTGGGCGGCGTGTACCGCCGCCGCACCGCCGCCTTTGTGGGCCCTACGGCCGAGGACACCTTGCGCGCACTGGGGATCGACGCAGCCTTTATCGGCGCAAACGGCATTCTGGACGGCGACGTGTCCACATCCAACATGGAAGAGGGCCGCATCCAGCAGCTCGCCTTTAGCAAGGCCGACTCGCGCTATCTGATCGCCGACTCCAGCAAGATCGGCAAGCGCGACTTCTACACCTTCTGCCGCCTGGACAGCCTGGACGCCGTAGTGTGCGAGCCGAGCATCTCCGCCGAAGACCGCGCCGCCATCGAGGAGCACACGCAGGTCATTTGCTAACTAGCGTAGCAGGCGATACTTCTGCCCTCTGCCGGTGCCTTCAACTGTCGCCAGGCCTGTCTCAACGAGTTTTTTGAGGATGCGAAGAAGCTTCGAGCGACTAAAGGTGACTTTGGCCGCAAGTTCGCTTGTCGATTGAGGGTGTACTCCGCTCAGCAGTCCGAATACGATAAGTTCGTCGCCTTTGAGCCCCGGGTTATCCATGAGTAGGGGAAGTGTTACCACAATGGCGTTATCCGAAACTTGAAACCGGGGCTTTCTGACGCTGTCCTTATAGGTATCGCGAATTCGCATGATGCCCGTTCCAAAGGCTTCGATAAGACCCAGGCGCAAAAAGACTTCGGCAAGAATACGATTGCGTCTAACGGATAGCATGTCGGACAGATATTCATCGACGGTCATGCTTGCCGGCAAGCCGCCGGGCGAAGCGACTTCCACACGGTCGTCGAACATCGAGATGCGGATGTGTGCGGGCGCATCCCAAGTCCTATGAACGACTGCATTGGTAATGGCCTCGCGGAATGCTTCGAGCGGAATGAGCTCCTTGCGGATCCGCTCCATCCCCTGGATCTCTTCGTAGCAGTACTGGGCTTCGAAAAGCTCAAGGGCTCCGTCAATTTCCGCTAGAACGGATGCATGTTCAAGAGTCTTGCGCTGCTTAATGAGGTTGATAGTTTCACCAAACACTGCGATGTCGATACCCGGGAAGCCATTCTCGTCCGCGAGCAGTTCTGCCGCGTTGTTGTAGGTTCCGGTTTCATCAAGCAGGCCAAGGGTTTTGAGAGTATCGGTTGTGAATGACTGAAGCGAAAGTTTTGCTGTTAGACGATTCTCTAAAACGGTGAAAGATAAATCTTGTTTGTTTGCCGGGAGCTGCTCAAAGGAGAGGTTTTGACCCTCGAGTACAAGACGCGAAAGGCCTAGGGTATCAACTGGAATGGTCGCGGTGTCATTGCGCTTGTATGCCTTCGAGCGGTATAGGTAAGGCTTCGATCTGCCGGGAAAGACCGTAAGCTCCACGGTTGCATCGGGCTCGTCGATCTTTAGGGAGTAATCGGGCTGGGGGATGATCGAATCGTTAATCTTGTTTTCGATATCCAGGCAGGTCTGCTTGGGGTCATCGAGGCCAACGGCTTCTCCGTCGTCGTTAATTCCAAATAGAACGCGTCCTCCCGTGCCATTTGCATAAGCGGAGACGGTTTTAAGGAACGAATTGGTGACGCATTCCTTGAATTCAAGATCTTTGGATTCTTGCATTGTGATGCTCCGTTTCGCTTCAATTTGACGTGAAAAATAACACGTAAAAATTTTACACGTCATTTTACGCGTCAAAATTATGACACGAAAAAATTTGCGTGTCATCATGCGCGTCAAAGTGACGCGAAATGACGCGCAAACGCGAATGCATTGGCATTCTGAACAATAACGGAGTTTGTAAGCCTGGGGCTTGATTGGGCTAACGCATGGAATTATCCGTATTCTCGAACACGCTTTCGGTATCATTTTGGCATTAAAAGATACCGAAGTGTGTTCGTGATGCCGATAATAATTAAGAAAGAGGAGCGCTTCGTAGCTGCCTGGAAAGTGAGGATTTGACCATCTGATTGTCTCGATCTGTAACAACTAGGCGATCAAATGCTCGTTAGATGTTACAGATTTAGATTTGGCTCTGTTAGACCAGGATTGACATGCCGACCTGCCGGCTAACTCGCCGTCTCCCCGTCGGGCGCCGGCATCTTGACCCTCATCTCGAACGGCATC